>CAISLL010000357.1 GCA_903886165.1 uncultured beta proteobacterium
GCCCCTGACTCACTGGCCGGTTTCAAAGCCCTGTGTGAGCGTGAGCGCTGCCCGTTTGCGGTGGTGGGTGTCGCCACCGAGGCGCGCAACCTGATCGTCGGCGACGTGGAACTGGCCCAGACGGCCGTGGTGCCAGACGTTGACCTGCCGGTCAACATGCCCATGAACGTGCTGCTGGGTAAACCACCCAAAATGCACCGCGATGTCAAAACTGTGGGGCGCAGCTTTGCCCCGGTCAACCTGACCAACGTGGCCTTGCAGCAGGCCGCCATTGATATCCTGGCACACCCAACCGTGGCGTCCAAGCGTTTTCTGATCACCATTGGTGACCGCAGCGTGGGTGGTTTGAGTCACCGCGACCAGATGGTTGGTCCGTGGCAGGTTCCGGTGGCCGACTGCGCCGTCACGCTGGCAGACTTCAAGGGATTTGCCGGTGAAGCCATGGCGATGGGGGAGCGCACCCCGCTGGCCACGGTGAACGCCCCGGCAAGTGGCCGCATGGCGGTGGCAGAGGCCATCACCAATTTGCTGGCCGCACCGATGGAGCTTGACCGCGTCAAGCTGTCGGCCAACTGGATGGCGGCGTGTGGCGAACCCGGTGAAGACGCCGCGCTTTATGAGACCGTGAAGGCGGTGGGGCTGGAACTGTGCCCGGCTCTGGGGATTTCCATCCCGGTCGGCAAAGATTCGCTGTCGATGCGCACGCAGTGGAAAGAGGGGGATGAGGCCAAAAAGGTCACCTCGCCGGTGTCGCTGATCGTGACGGCTTTTGCCACGCTGGCGGACGTGCGCGGCACATTGACACCGCAACTTGACGCCACCCAAGACACTTCTCTGATTCTGGTCGACCTGGGCCGTGGCAAAAACCGCATGGGCGGCAGCATCCTGGCGCAAACGCTGGGGCAAATGGGCGACGAGGTGCCTGACCTGGACCACCCGCAAGACCTGGTGAACCTGGTGAATGCGGTGAATGCCTTGCGCACCAGTGGCCACCTGCTGGCCTACCACGACCGCAGCGATGGCGGCCTGTTTGCAGCGGCCTGTGAAATGGCCTTTGCCGGTCATGTCGGCATTGCCTTGAATGTCGACATGCTGGTGACCGAGGGTGATGGCATTTCTGACAGCCGCATGGATTGCGGTGACGCCAAAAATTGGGCTGGCCAGATCAGTGGTCGGCGCGACGAAATGACCCTGCGTGCTTTGTTCAGCGAAGAACTCGGTGCGCTGATTCAGGTGAGCACTGCGGACCGCAACGCGGTCATGCAAACCCTGCGCGAGCACCAATTGAGCCAGTACAGCCATGTGGTGGGCAAAACCCGCCCGGCCAATGACAGCATCACCGTGGGAATCGGCGCGGTGCAGGTCTGGCGCGATGCCAAATCTATTTTTTGTGCCGGCCTGGCCGACCTGCACCAGGTGTGGGACGCCACCAGCTGGAAGATTTGCCAGTTGCGCGACAACCCGGCCTGCGCGGACGCCGAACATGCCGCCGCTGGCGCGCCGTCTGACCCCGGCCTGCATGTGAAGGTGGCCATTGAACCAGCAGCAATGGCCGGTTCGCCGGCACTTCTGTTGACACGCCCCAGGGTGGCTGTGTTGCGTGAGCAGGGTGTGAATTCGCATGTGGAAATGGCCTACGCCTTCACTGAGGCAGGTTTTGAGGCCTTTGATGTGCACATGACCGACCTGCAAACGGGTCGCGCCAACCTGGCCGACTTCAAAGGGGTGGTGGCTTGCGGTGGCTTCAGTTATGGCGACACGCTGGGTGCCGGCATTGGCTGGGCACGCTCGATTACCTTCAACCCAGTGCTGGCGGATCAGTTCAAGGCTTTTTTTGACCGCGCGGACACCTTTGGTCTGGGCGTGTGCAACGGCTGCCAGATGTTTGCCGAGCTGGCCGACATCATCCCTGGCGCACAAGACTGGCCGCGTTTCACCACCAACCAAAGCGAGCGTTTTGAGGCGCGCCTGAGCATGGTGGAAGTGCTTGAATCGCCTTCCTTGTTTTTTGCCGACATGGCGGGCCACCGCTTGCCGATTGCGGTGGCACATGGCGAAGGGTTTGCCAACTTCAAGTACCGGGGCAACGCCGGCAAAGCCATCGCTGCCATGCGTTTCACCGACAACCACGGCGCACCCACCGAGGTCTACCCATTCAACCCGAACGGCAGCCCGGGTGGCTTGACTGCGGTGACCACAGCAGATGGCCGCTTTACCGCCATGATGCCGCACCCTGAGCGCGTGTTTCGCAACATTCAGATGAGCTGGACCGACCAGCACCCCGATGCGTTCAGCCCCTGGATGCAGCTTTGGCACAACGCGCGCAAGTGGGTGGGCTAATTCCATTTCCATATCAATCCGACATGTTGTTGCTTCGCCTTGCCGTGCGACAGCACTGTCTGCGGCTTCGCGCCTAATGTCGCATCGATCTGGAAACGGAATAAGTTTTCGAAAATTCAATGCGAATCATCAAGGCTTGTTCAGTGGACGGCGTCTAAAGTGCGCCCTGTCTTTGCCATCACGAAGCAGAGTTTGAACAATAAGGCGACAAGTCACATGAATTCTCCCCACACGATGGGACTCACCGATTTTGAACAACGATATTCAACACAGGCAAACCCCCAAACTGCGCAGGCTGTGGTCGACGCCTATGGTTGCCCAACACCGACGGTACGAAGCCTGATCCTGTCACGCTTGATGGGGCAGGCTTTTGAGGCCTTGCCGGCAGCGCAACGGTTCGAGAGGGTCACCCACTTGCTGAAACCGCTCGGCATGTTGGCACGTGCCACGGTAGCGAATGGCGTTTTCCTGAACAACCAATGTGGTGGCCAAACGCCGGACATGGCAGTGACGGCCGCGCAAATGCAGCGCATCCAGGCCAGCGCGGTGGTGGATCTGGCAGACCGCGTTCAGCAAGTCAGCGTGGAAGGGTTGACGAGATTGCACAACCCATCAAGGACTGGCCACAAATGGCCAACTCCCCGGTCGCGGCCATCCTTGAAAAAAATTCCCTTGCGACGTACCCGTGCCCGCCAGACGGACGATGCGTTTTTGTGAGGCTGTCTGTCCCTCAGCCAGTCTGGTTCCCTGATCTGACTCCCTTATGATTTGCGGTTTGCAACCTTGTTGAAGCCC
>CAISLL010000358.1 GCA_903886165.1 uncultured beta proteobacterium
AGAGTCGGTGGGGGGCATTCAGTTGCGCCAGGGCACGGCGGATCAAGCACGCCAGTTGGTGTTTGACGCGGTTGACCACATTCACCAGGTTGGCTTCGAGCAGGCGTCGCGGGACTTTCAAGACCCACAAGGCGCCTACATCGACCGCGACATGTACGTCTTTGTATTTGACCGTGCCGGGCGCTACGTGGTGCATGGTGCCATGCCTGAAAGAAATGGGTCCGACTTGCGCGCCATTGCTGGCCTGGACGCCGCGAAATTGGTGGCAGACGCCTGGGCGGCGTGTGATGTGGAGCAGGGCGGCTGGATTACCTACGCCATCAGCCATCCGCTGACGCAAGAAGTGCAGGCGAAGGCTTCTTATGTGTTGCCGCTGGATGACAGCCGTTTGATCGGCTGTGGTTGCTATTTGAATCCGCAGTGGCTGTACGCCTAGCGACTTGGGGCGAACGCCGCATGCTTTTCTCAATGGATCAACCATGAGCGACACACATTCGACCCGTGCTGACAGTCTGGGTGCACCTGCAGGCGTTTCTGCCGAGCAGGCACGGGCCTTGGTGGCTTTAAGTGCCCACGTGTTGCCGGTGTGGGCGCGCCAGCTGGCTGGTTCGCGCAGCCAGTCTGAGGGTGCAGTGGCCGACATGTTGGCTGCATTTGCAGAGATTGGCCCGTATCTGGATTTGGCCTCGCGCCAGGCCCGGCAGCTGTCAGACGCACTGTCACAAGGGCCTGGCAGCATGGCACAACTTGCCCAATCGTGTGAGTTGGTGTTGCAGCCAGTCATGCAATCTGGTTCGCCTGAGGCCCGTGCTGCGGTGGCAGAGGTGATGTCGATGATTCACGCCAGGGTCGATGCACTGGAGCAAGTCGCCCAACCCCTTGCGCATGAGACCCGGATGGTGAGCCTGCAGGTTGAGCGCATGTACAAATGTTTTCAGTACCAGGACCGCATCAGTCAAATGATGACCTTGCTGCATGAAGACATCGAGCGTTTGCGTACCGCCATGACGGCACCTGACATCGATGCGGGTGCGCTGGCCCCCGACAAATGGCTGGCACGACTCGAATCCGAGTACGTGATGGCCGAGCAGCATCAGCATCATCATGCGGGTTCTGTTGGCAAACTTCTCGCCAGTCCCGATGACGATGACACAACTTTTTTTTGATGAGATAACCAATGGCACAAACAATTTTGGTGATTGATGATTCCGCCAGCCTGCGGCAGGTGGTGGCCATGGCGCTGCAAGGCGCAGGCTACGAGGTGCTGCAAGCCGGTGACGGCCAAGCCGCCCTGGCCATGCTGGATGGCCGCAAGATTCACATGGCGGTGTGTGACGTGAACATGCCACGCATGAATGGCATTGAATTTGTCCAGGCTGCAAAGGCCTTGCCTGCTTACCGTTTCCTGCCGATCCTGATGCTCACCACCGAGACGAACGAGTCCAAGAAAGAGGCCGGCAAAGCCGCAGGTGCCAAGGCCTGGATGGTGAAGCCGTTCTCACCCGCGTCGCTGCTCAACGCAGTGTCCAAGCTCTGCTTGCCTTGAGCCCCAGGGACCTGCCATGAGCAAGCCTTTTGAGCTTCCGGAAGAGATGACCATTTACAGCGCGGTCGACACACGCGATGCCTTGCTGGCATGGGTCACCGAGCAAAGTGCCAAGTCGGCCAGACTGCTTGAAATCTCTGCCGCCAAGGTCAGGGAGATTGACGGCTCAGGGCTTCAACTGCTGGCCTCCCTGTCACACATTGACCAGCCCTGGACCTTGCTTGAGCCCAGTCAGTCACTCCTTGACGCTTGCGCAGCTTTGGGTATGGCTGACTGGCTGGCGGAACAAACTGCCAACGCCTGAAAGGGGCAGGATATGAAACACGCGTCAGACGCAGACCGCGACTTTATTGCCGCCGCCCTTCCTGCCTTTATCAGTGAGGCGGGTGAGCAAACCGAAGCCATCGAAATCCTTTTGCTGGAACTCGAAGAGCAGCCAGACAACC
>CAISLL010000359.1 GCA_903886165.1 uncultured beta proteobacterium
AAAATTCAGGTGCTCAAAGAAGACCTCGGGGGCAAAGGTTATCGAAAATTGGTCTGGACTGTGGGCCCGGGTGAGCCAACAGTTGAAACCGTTTCTTCAAATTAAGGACGCGCACATGGTTGTGAAAGTGTTTGTGGTGGACGACTCTGCCGTGGTGCGACAAGCCTTGGCCCACATGCTGGCGGGCAATGCCGACGTGGAACTGATTGGCAGTGCGCCCAATCCGCTGCTGGCGATGGAGATGATTCGCAAAAATCCGCCCGACGTGCTGCTGCTCGACATTGAAATGCCGGGCATGGACGGCTTGACGTTTTTGCGGCAAATCATGTCCGGCACACCCATTCCCACGGTGATCTGCTCCACGCTTTCAACTGAGGGCAGCAAGGTGGCGCTGGACGCGTTAAGTGCTGGCGCTGTGGCGGTGCTGGCCAAACCCAGACTGGGTCTGAAGCAGCACATGGAGGACTCCCGCCACGAAATGATCCAGACACTGAAGACTGCTGCACGATCGCGACCACGCCCCAGAGTTGCTACTAATTCGATGGCATCTCATGCAATCCCTACGAGGGCTACAGCCTTAAATGTCATAAAAAACAGGCCGCAGGCACTGGCTGGTGTTCATGCCTTGGCGATGAACAAGCCCGTGGTGATTGGCAGCTCCACTGGCGGCACGCAAGCGCTGGAACTGGTGCTGACCAGTCTTCCCGCCGACGCGCCCGGCATTGCCATTACCCAGCACATGCCTGAGAAATTCACCGCCATGTACGCCCAGCGTCTCGATGGCCTTTGTGCCATGAATGTGCGCGAGGCCAAAGACGGCGACCGCCTGGAACGCGGGGTGGCGCTGATTGCCCCAGGTGGGCGTCACATGCAGCTGATGAAATTAAACGGGCAGTACCACGTGAAAGTGCTGGACGGTCCGCCGGTAAACAGGCACAAACCTTCTGTGGACGTGCTTTTCAAGTCAGCTGCGGAATGTGCCAGGGGCGACGCACTGGGCATCATCATGACCGGCATGGGCGATGACGGCGCACGCGGCATGAAAACCATGCATGATCAGGGCGCCCGCACCATTGCGCAAAACGAAGAAACCTGCGTGGTGTTTGGCATGCCAAAAGAGGCCATCAAGCTTCAGGCGGTGGATGAAATCTTGCCGCTGGAGAGTCTGGCGCGGGCCATTTTGGCGTTTGATTCGCGGGCATAACTTCTCAATCATTCAAAAGTACGACAGGGATTCATCATGTTGCTGACACAAGACCAGGAAATGATCCGCGATGCCGTGCGCGATTTTGCGCAGGCTGAACTGTGGCCCAACGCCGCCCGTTGGGACAAGACGCACCACTTTCCCAAAGAGGCGCACAAAGGCCTGGCAGCACTGGGCGCCTATGGCATTTGTGTGCCAGAAGAATTTGGCGGTGCCAACCTGGACTACCTGACACTGGCCCTGGTGCTGGAAGAAATTGCCGCGGGCGACGGTGGCACCAGCACGGTCATCAGCGTCACCAACTGCCCGGTCAACGCGATCCTGATGCGCTACGGCAACGCCGCGCAAAAGAAACAATGGCTGACACCGCTGGCGCAGGGCCAGATGCTGGGCGCGTTTTGCCTGACCGAGCCGCATGTGGGCTCGGACGCGTCTTCGCTCAGAACCACCGTGGTGAAAGACGGCGATGCGTATGTGATCAATGGGGTCAAACAATTCATCACCAGCGGCAAAAATGGCGATGTGGCGATTGTCATTGCCGTCACCGACAAGGGTGCCGGCAAAAAAGGCATGAGCGCGTTTTTGGTTCCCACCAACGCCCCCGGTTATGTGGTGGCGAGGCTGGAAGACAAGCTGGGCCAGCATTCCAGCGACACCGCACAAATCAATTTTGACAACTGCCGAATTCCCGCCGAGAACCTGATTGGCTCGGAGGGCCAGGGCTACGGCATCGCGCTCGGCGGTCTGGAAGGTGGCCGCATCGGCATCGCTGCGCAAAGTGTTGGCATGGCGCGCAGCGCGTTTGAGGTGGCGCTGGCTTACGCCAAAGACCGCCAGAGTTTTGGCACGGCCATCTTCAACCACCAGGCGGTGGGTTTCAGGCTGGCGGAATGCGCCACCAGGCTGGAAGCCGCCCGGCAACTGATCTGGCATGCGGCCTCATTGCGGGACGCCGGTAAGCCCTGCCTGAAAGAAGCCGCCATGGCCAAGCTGTTTGCCAGCGAAATGGCCGAGCAGGTGTGCAGCGTGGCCATTCAGACCCTCGGTGGGTATGGGTATGTGAGCGACTTCCCGGTGGAGCGCATTTACCGCGACGTGCGCGTGTGCCAGATTTACGAAGGGACCAGCGACGTGCAGAAGATCATCATTCAGCGGGCCTTGGCGGGCTGATGCCTGCCATGCGCGGCCAATTGTTTCAGCGATGATTGATCAGGTCGTCAGGGTCTAAACGCTGGTGTCGGTCAGCTTGGGCCTGATGTTGCAAGTTGGCGCGGGCGAAATCCTCGAATTGTTCCAGCGGCAATGGTTTACTGAACAGGTAGCCCTGCAGGTAGTCGCAACTGTGTACGGCGGTCAGAAGGTAGCGCTCAGCCTCAGTCTCCACGCCTTCTGCCACCACTTTCAAGCGCAGGCTGTGCGCAAGGCTGATGGTGGCTGCGCAAATCACCATGCTGTTGTCGTCGGATTCGAGTTTGCTGACAAAAGAGCGGTCGATTTTCAGCTGGTCAAGTGGCAGGCGTGTCAGGTAGGAAAGCGACGAGTAGCCGGTGCCAAAGTCGTCCAGCGAAAAGCCGATGCCGGCCTTTTTGAGCTCCAGCATCTTGGCAATGGTGTCTTCGATGTCCTGCAGCAGCAAACTCTCGGTAATTTCCAGCTTGAGCTGCTGAGCGGGAGCGCCGGTGCGCGCAAGTGTTGCCATCACCTGTGCCACAAAATCCACCTGGCGAAGCTGGCGCGCGCTGACATTGACTGCCAGCGTGTGGCTGGCCATCTCGGGCCACCGGGCCCAGGCGGCAAGTTGCTTACAAGCGGACTCCAGCACCCATTGCCCAAGCGGAAGAATCAACCCGTTTTCTTCACTCAGGGGAATGAAGTCGTTGGGCGGCACCAGGCCACGGGTCGGATGCTGCCAGCGCACCAGCGCCTCCGAGCCGCTGAGCCTGCCGTGGGTGTCCATTTGCGGCTGGTAATGCAGCAGGAACTGCCGGCTCTGGAGTGCCTGACGCAAGTCGGCGTCAAGCGCCGCCCGCAGGGTCACGGCGACCTGCATCGACTGGTCAAAAAAGCAGGCTGTATTGCGGCCCAATGCCTTGGCCTGGTACATCGCGGTGTCGGCCCGCTTCATCAGTTCGGAGGCTGACAGACTCTGGTTGCCAAAAACGGCAATGCCGATGCTGGCCGAGCAGTGGTGTCGGCGATTGGCCGCATCTGCAGAGCCGATGGCAAGGCTGAGTTGGTAGGGTTGCCCCAAAACCTCTTGTATCTTGGTGCAGATGCTTTCGATTTGTGTGGCTACCAGCGGGCCCTCATTGAGCTCTTCAAGAATGACCACAAACTCGTCTCCACCCAGGCGAGCCACGGTGTCACCCTCGCGCACCGAACCGGTCAGGCGGGTCGCCACCTCGATCAGGAACTGGTCCCCGACATCATGGCCGAGGGAATCATTGAGGTTCTTGAAATTGTCCATGTCAATCAGCATCAGTGCCCCCTGGCGCCGGTGCCGCACGCTGTTGATCAGCGCATGGCTTAGGCGGTCATGGAAGAGGCGCCGGTTGGGCAATTGCGTCAGCGAGTCGTAGTAGGCCAGCAGGTGGATTTCTTCCTCGGCCTGCTTGCGCAGCGTGATGTCTGTGAAGGTGCCAACATAGTGCGCCACACCACCGTGATCGCCGTGGACGGCACTGATGGTCAGCCACTCCGGATAGATTTCGCCGCTCTTGCGCCGGTTCCAGATTTCGCCTTGCCAGGAGCCGGTGTGGGTGATGGTGTCCCACATGGCACGGTAAAACGCCGCATCATGACGGCCTGAGGCCATCAGCCGGGGTGTCTGGCCAACCGCTTCATCGGCGCTGTAGCCGGTGATGTCGGTGAATGACTGGTTGACCTGCAAAATGACCTTGTCCGCATTGGTGATGGTCATGCCTGCTGAGGTCTGGAAGGCAGAAGCGGCAACGGTCAGGCGCAAATTACTCTCGCTCAGGTCGCGGGTTCGCTCTTCGACCCGCTGTTCCAGTTGCTGCTGGGCCTCGCGCAACTGCATCTCGCGGGAAAGCACCTTGTCTCGCATGGTGTTGAAGGCGTTGCCCAGTTCGGTGATTTCGTCGTTGCCGCCCGGGTCGATCTGCTGCCCACCGGTTCCGATGGCCAGTTGTTTGGCGCCCTGGTTGAGCAGGCCAATGCGATGCACAACCGTTCTGCCCGACCAGGCCAGGCCCACGATGAAGGTGAGACTGCCCAGGAGTGCAAACAACATGAATATGCCCCGCTGGCGGGCCTGTTCATCAAGCGCGTCGGTGTAGGCTCTTTCGGCTGCGGTTTGTGTGCTTGTGGCGATCTCCGAGACGACGTCCTGAATGGTGGCATGGCGCGTCGAGGCACCGCCGAGGCTGAGCTCACCGAGTGCTGTCAAATTCATTGACTCGGCGAGCCCGATTTGCGCTTCCAGGCTGATTCGATAGGCCTGCCAATGGCCCAGCAGTCGATCGGCTTCGATGGGCGCCTGCGGCTTGATCTGGGAGGCGATCTGATGAATGTTGTCGTCGGCAGCAGCGATCAAGGCGCGCATGCGCGCGGTGCGGGTAGGTATCAGGAACGCATCGGCGGTCTGCGGCAGTTCCAGTTCGCCGTGTCGCAGCGCTGAAATGCTGGACTGCAATTTGTGCAGTTGTGCCAGCGGTCGCACATGCCCATTCAGGGTTTGCTGTAACCGGACCGACGTTGCATCCAGCATCCGGTCACCCGCAAAGAGCAGGCCACCGACCAGTAACGCGCCAGCTGAAAAACCCGCCAGCAGCTGTTGGACAAGACCGAATTTGGATCGACGCATGGGGACTGCTGTGTAGCCTGGTTCTATCGGCTCGGAGGCACCGCCTCGCTGGCGGTGAAAGCATTCAGGAATTTCCGCTGAAACGGGATCAGCTTGCGGCGACCCTGGGCGTCGGTGATGAGGTCCCAATCCGCCGCGGTCTGTTTCATCGCCACTGCTGCGGTGATCTGCCCCTTGGCCGCCAGAGACAGTTGTTTGTCAAGTGCAGCCAGGTAGTCACCGTCTCCCGGCACACCGGTTCCCGGCGGCAGGGCGATGGCCCATTCACGGCTGAACACCGCCAGTGCTTCA
>CAISLL010000360.1 GCA_903886165.1 uncultured beta proteobacterium
GCACGCCACGGGCACGGTCCTGCTCTATCTGGTCAATCAGGATCACGGAATTTCGCTGAATCATGCCCATCAGTGCAATCACACCCAGCAAAGCCACAAAGCCAAACGGGCGATTCAACAGCAACAAGGCACCGGCCACGCCAGCAATGCCCAGCGGTCCGGTCAAGAACACCAGCATGGCACGGCTGAAACTGTGCAGTTGCAGCATCAACAGCGTGAAGGTGATGAAGAGCATGATGGGTATGCCTGCCACGATCGACGACGACCCCTTGGCGCTCTCGGCCACGGCACCGGCCACCTCAATGCGATAGGCGCCCTGCCCGGCTTGCGCCCACTTGAGCTCCAGGCCTTTCAGTTCAGGCAGCAACTGGCTGGTCACGGTGGCGCCCTGCATGCCCTCCACAATGTCGCTTTGCACGGTGATGGCGTAGTCACGGCCCTCGCGCCACAAGACGCCGGGCTCCCAGGTGAACACGGGTTTGGCAATTTGCGTGAGCGGAACTGATTTGCCCGAAGCAGTGGGCAGATAGGCATTGGCAATGTCGGTGATGGCGTTGCGCTCATCCAGCGGCTGGCGCAGCACCATCTCGATCAACTTGTCGCCTTCGCGGTACTGACCCACGGTGCTGCCGCTCAGGATTGTCTTGGAAGCCTGTGCAATCGACTGACTGCTGACGCCCAGCGCACGCGCCTTGGCCTGGTCCACCTCCAGACGCATCACTTTGATGGATTCATTCCAGTTGTCGTTGACGCCACGGGTGTTGGCGCTGCGCCGCATCACTGCCTTGACTTCATCGGCGCGCTCACGCAGCACCTGCGGGTCCAACCCAATCACGCGGAACTGCACCGGATATGGCACTGGCGGGCCATTGGCCAGCAGCTTGACACGGCCACGCACCTCCGGGAACTCCTGCGCCAGCAAGGTCGGCAGCTTGCGCAACAGGGCGTTGCGGGTGGGCAGGTCCTTGGGCAACAGAATCAGTTGTGACACATTGCTTTGTGGAAAGACTTGCTCCAGCGGCAAATAGAAGCGCGGCACACCAGAGCCCACCCACTGCGTCACCGATGTCACCCCGGGCTCGGCCATCAAACGGGCCTCGACCCGTTTGGCCACCGCCTCAGTGGCGGCAAATGAGGTGCCCTCGGCTGACCACAACTCCACCGTGAGCTCGGGCCGACTTGAATCCGGAAAGAACTGCTGCTGTACCCGGCCCATGCCCAAAATGCCCAGGCCAAAAATGGCCACAGTCACCGCAATGGTGACCCAGCGATGCCGGATGCAGGCATTCACGGCCTTCTGAAATGCGTTGTAAAACGCCGTGTCGTACATGTCATGCGAGCCCTCGTGCCCCGGCTCTTGCGCCTGCACATGCGGCGGCACCTTGAGCAACACCGTGCCCAGGTAAGGCACAAAATACACCGACACAATCCAACTCAGGCAAAGCGCAATCACCGTCACCGCAAAGATGGCAAAGGTGTATTCCCCGGTGACGCTTTTGGCAATGCCAATCGGCAAAAAGCCCACCGCCGTGATCAGCGTGCCGGTCAGCATCGGCATGGCGGTGATTTCATAAGCAAAGGTGGCAGCGCGCACCTTGTCGTAACCTTCTTCCATCTTGCGCACCATCATTTCCACGGCAATGATGGCGTCGTCCACCAACAAACCCAGCGCAATGATGAGTGAGCCCAGCGAAATCTTGTGCAGGCCAATGCCCCAGTAATTCATGGCCAGAAAGGTCATGGCCATCACCAATGGAATGGTGATGCCTACCACCAGGCCCGGGCGCGGATCCAATGTCCAGCGCCTCCACAAGGGGTGGTTGCCGGGACGCCGATGCAGACCCAGGCTGATGAAACTCACTGCCAGCACAATCGCCACCGCCTCAATCAGCACCGCGACAAACTCGTTGACCGAGGTCGCCACCGACTTGGGCTGGTCCTGAATCTGCCCCAACGTGACACCCATCGGCAGCGTCTTGCCGATCTGTTCGGTGGCGCTGGTCAGGGCTTTGCCCAGCGCGATGATGTCTCCGCCCTTGGTCATGGAGACACCCAATGCAATCACCTCCTGCCCCTGAAAACGCACCTTGACGGCGGGCGGGTCGACGTAATCCCGCGTGATCTCGGCAATGTCACCCAGGCGCAACTGGCTGCCGCCCGCGCGGATAGGCATGGCCTGCAGTTCTTCCACCGCCTTGAACTGGCCAGCCACCCGCACCTGCACCACGTCCAGCGGCGTCTGCACCGCGCCGGCAGATTCCATCGCGTTTTGATGTCCCAACTGGGCCAACACCGCAGCCATATCCAGCCCCAGTTGCGCCAGGCGTTTTTGGGAAATTTCGATGTACAGCTTTTCGTCCTGCACGCCAAACAGCTCGACCTTGGCCACATCGGGCACACGCAACAGTTGCTGGCGCACGTCGTCGGCAAAGGTTTTCACTTCGGCATAACTGAAACCGGGCGCCTGCAATGCATAAATGACGCCATACACATCACCAAAATCATCGTTGAAAAACGGCCCCTGCACACCTTGCGGCAAGGTGCCGCGCATGTCACCAATCCGCTTTCGCACCTGGTACCAGACGTTGGCCACCTCGCTGCCCCTGGACGAATCCTTGATCTGGAAGATGATTTGCGACTCACCC
>CAISLL010000361.1 GCA_903886165.1 uncultured beta proteobacterium
ATCCTTGAAAATGATTTTCTGGACCCTGCCGTAGAGGACACCTACAAAGGTTACGGCGCCATGTTTGAGCGCCTGCTGCGCCAGGCGGGTGCCACCGGCGAGTTTGATGTGTTCAACACCGTCAAGGGTGAGTACCCGGCCTCTTTTGAGCCCTATGACGCTGTGCTGCTCACCGGCAGTCGGGCCGACGCGTTCTCGCAGGAGCCCTGGGTGCTGGTGCTCAAGGACAAGGTCCAAGAGCTGCTGAAGACCAAAAAGAAACTCGTTGGTGTGTGTTTTGGCCACCAGCTGATCGCGCTGTGTCTCGGGGCGAAGGTTGGGCGTGCGCCACAGGGCTGGGGCGCCGGGCGCATGCAATATGAGTGGCATGTGCCGGAGTTGCCGCAAGCGCAGGGCCGCACTGAAATTGCCTTGCTGGCCAGCCATCAGGACCAGGTGTTTGACTTGCCCAGCGGCGCCAAGCTGTTCGCCACCAGCGCCTTTTGCCCAGTGGCGGCGTTCGGCGTGGATGACCATGTGTTTTGTGTGCAGCCGCACCCCGAGTTTGTCGAGGACTACAGCGCCTTTTTGCTGGACAAGCGCCGCGCGCTGTTGGGCGAAGAAAAGTACAAGGCCAGCACGGCAAGCCTGGCGCATGGCCATGACGGGCTGGACGTGGCGCGCATGATGGTGGCGTTCATCAACGGGCGGTGATCACGCGGGTTCAATCCGACCCTGCTGCTATTTCTATACCGGTCGTAGCAAGGCCGCCAGATCGTCCTCTGCCAGCTGCCGTGCCGCGCCAAAACCAGCCACTTGACGCGCGGCCGTCAGACGCACCGCAACAAAGTTGAAATCATCCAACTGTGTCATCGGTTCGGCCTCGGGAAAACGTGTCAGGTAGGCGCTGCGCGCCGCCAGCCAGCCTGGGCTGTCCAACGCCAGCCGGGTTGCGATGCCGTCCATGGAGACCCGCGGCAGCGCATGCACCGGTTCACCCGCCACCTCCGGCTGCATTACCATCATCGACAAGGCTGGGTTGGCGAACAGATGGGAGGTGTGCGGGGACAACAGGCTGATGTGAATCACCAGGCAAGGCGCGACCGGGTCAATCGCAAACGGCACCATCGACACAAAGGGCCCGCCGGCGGCATTCAGGGTGCCCAGGCTGGCAACGCGCTGGGTGTGGAGCATCTCGCGCAGGGCGCGGGTGAGTCGGGGTTCGTGCGGTGTCGGCATGGCGGTGGGCTTTTGTTCGAGAAAACTGGGGGAGGGGCGTATTTTCCATGCCCTGGATAATCAAGCCGCCTTGCCCTGCTCAAGTGGGCCTGCTTCACTTTTTTGACTTTGTATGCACACCCTTGAACAACTGCGCAGCGGCGCACTCTCTGGCATCCGCCGCCTTGACCTGTCCTGTGGACTGTGCACCCTGCCGCCAGAGGTGTTTGACCTGGCCGACACGCTGGAGGTGCTCAATGTGTCTGGCAACCGGCTTGATGGTTTGCCGCCAGACCTGCCTCGCCTGCACCGGCTCAAGGTCATTTTTGGCTCTGACAACGCCTTCACCGAGTTGCCGGCGGTGCTGGGCGACTGCCCGTTGTTGCAGGTGGTGGGCTTCAAGGCCAACCGCATTGCCCATGTCCCGGCTGCGGCCTTGCCACCCGCGCTGCGCTGGCTGATCTTGACCGACAACGCCATTGATACCCTGCCGCCCGAACTGGGCCAGCGCCCGGCGCTGCAGAAATTGATGCTGGCAGGCAACCAGTTGTGCAGCCTGCCACCCAGCCTGGCGGGGGCGCAGCGGCTGGAACTCATCCGCCTGGCGGCCAACCAGTTGCCAGAACTGCCCGGCTGGCTCACGGAGCTGCCACGCCTGAGCTGGTTGGCGCTGGCTGGCAACCCCCTGGGCTGGCATCGTCCGGCACCTGCGCCCATTGACAGCGTGGCATGGCACCAGTTGCAGCAGTGCGAGCTGCTGGGCGAGGGTGCGTCAGGCCACATTTACCGGGTGCAGCCGCAGGCGGGTGGGGCCAGTCAGGCGCTCAAGCTGTTCAAGGGTGCCGTCACCAGCGATGGCCTGCCCGAGCACGAGCTGGCCGCCTGCCTGGCCGCCGGGCAGCACCCGGCGTTGTGTACCCCACAAGCCGAACTGGCCGACCACCCGCAGGGCCAGCGTGGCTTGTTGTTGCCGCTGATTCCCGTCAGCCACGTCAACCTGGCCAGTCCGCCCAGCCTTGACAGTTGCACGCGCGATATTTACGCCGCAGGTCTGTCTATCCCGGTGCCCAGGCTGCTGCGCCTGGCGCAAGACGTGGCCGGGGCCGTGGCCCATTTGCACCAACGCGGCGTGATGCACGGTGACTTGTATGCCCATAACATCCTGTGGGACCCCGCCAGTGGGCAAGCCGTGCTGAGCGACTTTGGCGCGGCCACGTTGCTGCCGTTGAACCAGCCCCAGCTCAGCCTGGCGCTGCAGGCCCTGGAGGTGCGTGCCTTTGGCTGCCTGCTGGAAGAGCTGGGGTCACGCGCAGTGTTTGCTGATGAACACACCCGCGTGCTGACTGAGGTGGCGGCCATGGCGCAGGCCTGCCTGCATCCGCAACCACTTGCCCGGCCTCGCATGGTCGAGTTGGCGCAGCAGCTAGCACAGTCGGGAGCGGGAAAAATCACAAACCGCAATGCTGCCTAAAAATTAGGCAGTCGTGGCAGCGTCAAGCTGGGCGCGGGTCTCAAGGCTTGTGAACAAGCTTATCCACAAGCTAGCCCACAGTGCGGCGGGGTAAGTATTTTTTAACTTTATTACTGTCGCGGCACGACGTTGGCGATGATGTCAGCGGCCAATCGTGATAAGCGCGTGGTGTGTTCGCAAGCGCACATACAAATTGACTGGCCATGGGTAAGCTCGATTTCAATACAAAAAGTAGCTACCTGGTGCCTGCGCGTCAAAGCTATTTGTTTGTATCCATCAGGGAAACAGCCGGATCCTCCGGGTTGTCTCCAAATTTACCTAAGGAATATGATGAAAAAATTGAATCGCGTGATGACGGGCCTGTTGGTGGCCGCAGCCTCCATGTCGTTTGTGGCGGCTGCTCAGGCACAAAGCAGGACGTCGGGCGACCAGTCCTCCATGTACGTGCCTGGCAGCGGCTACGTGGGTTTGAGTGTGGGCAAGTCTGACTTTGTCTTGGACGATGACATCAGCGTTTTCGGATCCAATTTTGGGTCAGACAAGGGCGACACCTCTTATGGCGTTCAGGCCGGTGGTTATTTCAATAACAATTTTGGTATTGAACTTGGCTACACCGACTTTGGCACCGTCAACCGCGCAGGTGGCTCGACCACTGCTGATGGCATCAACCTGAGCTTGATCGGCAAGATACCATTGAATCCTTCATTCAACTTGCTGGGCAAGGTAGGCACCACCTACAGCCGTACCGAAGTCTCTGCCGCCGTGGGCACGGGCATTACGACGGGCAGCGAAAGCGGCTTTGGTCTGTCGTATGGGATCGGCGTTGAATATGTGTTCACACCCAAGTTGTCGGCTGTCCTGCAATATGAATCCCAGGACATGAAGTTTGCCGGCGACCGTGACGACCGCGTGGCCAACACCAGCGTGGGTGTGCGTTACCGCTTCTAAGTACACATCGCGTTGCGTTATTTCTTTTCCAGAATGACCAGCGCGATACCGCCCAGAATGGCGCAAGAGGCCAGCACCAGGGGCAGGGTGATGGCTTCGCCCAGCAATAACACGCCGCCTAAAGCGGTGATGACTGGCACACTCAACTGCACCGTGGCAGCCTGCGTCGCCTTCAAGGCGGGCAGGGCGTGGTACCAAATGGCATAACCCAGGCCCGAGGCCAAGGCGCCAGACACCGCGGCCAGCAACAGGCCGTTTCTGTCATACACCCAATCTGTGACCATCAGCAGGCTCAAGCCCAACGCCATTGGCACCGCACGTAAAAAATTACCTGCGGTCACCTGCGTGGCGCTGCTCACACCTTTGGTTTTCACCAACTTGCCGCGCAGCGAATAGACGCCCCACGCCATTCCCGCAGCCATCATGGACAGCGCGCTCGGCAACGGCGGCGGCGCCAGCCCGGGCAACATCAGCACCACCAACCCGGCCAGCGCGAGCGCCAGGCCTGCTGATTGCCGTGGGCGCAAGCGTTCCCCTTGAAACACACCGTAGCCAATCATGGTCGCCTGCACCGAGCCAAACAGTAGCAGGGCGCCAGTGGCAGCGGTCATGTTGACGTAGGCAAAAGAAAAACCGGCGGCATACACAAACAAGGCCCCAGCCGACCACCAGTTGCCGGCACCCCACACCCCCACTTTGTCTGCCACACGCGGACCGCCCTGCAACCGCACCACCAGCCACAACATGCAGGCCCCGGTCAGCAAACGCATGCTGGTGAAGCTGGCCGGGTCAATGGAGGTGTGTTTCAGGGCCATGCGGCACAGCAGCGAGTTGCCGGCAAACGCCAGCATCGCCACAGCAACCAGCGACACGTTGCGCAGTGGTGTCATGCGGTGTTCAACTTTCTTTGTCCAGTGGGATTGTGGTTGCTGCGATAGATAGATTGAGGGAGGGCGTGTCCTAGTGGGTGATGAACTCGTAAGTCACTTCTTCACTTTCGACCATGTCCAGGATGTCGTTCAGCACGTCTTCACTCTCGGAACTGGCCCAGGTTTCTTCCGGGTCGGTGGCGAACAGCGGCTCGATGGCGATGTCCAGAAACTGTCCGTCAGGCAATTCCAGGACAGGCGTGCCCTCGGAGGTTTCAACCAGTTCCCAGTCGTCGGGCACGGACATTTCTAACTTGATGGTGACGTGGAGCTTTTTCATGTGGGTTTCCTTTGTGTATAAGTGGCGCAGGTTAACCTAATCCTGTGAACAGGTTTCACATTTTTTGGAAATTTTGTTTAATTAAATTGGTATCTAACACCCTAAAAATATGCGCCAATAGCTACTATAAATATAGCTGATGGGTGGCGCAATGGCTCAGGGGCCTAATCGGCCCGCAGCGCCTCCACCGGATCCAGCCGGGCGGCACTGCGCGCTGGCAACACCCCTGCCAGCAGCCCGATCACCACCGCCAGGCTCTCGGCCAACAGCACAAAGCTGATCGGAGTGTGTACCGGCAGGGCAGGCACCGCCACGTGAATCACCTGGGCCAGGCCAAAACCCAGCGCCAGCCCCATCAGGCCACCCAGGGTGGACAAGGCCACCGCCTCGCCCAGAAACAGCGCCAGAATGGTGCGGCGTGGCGCGCCCAGCGCCACCATCAGGCCAATTTCGCTGGTGCGTTCGCTCACCGAAATGGTCATGATGGTCACAATGCCCACACCTCCCACCAGCAGCGAGATGCCGCCCAACGCACCCACCGCCATGGTCAGGATGTCCAGAATGTTGGACAAGGTGCGCAGCATGTCTTCCTGGGTGGTCATGGTGAAATCTTCGTGCCCGTGGCGCGCCACCAGCGTGCGTTTGACGGCCGCCACAATGCGCGCGGCAGGCACGCCTTCTTCATAGGC
>CAISLL010000362.1 GCA_903886165.1 uncultured beta proteobacterium
ACCTGGTTGACCCGAACCAAGGAGTTATAGGCAGTCTGGCTGGTGATCAGACCCCGCAAAATGAAACGCGCAGAGAGGCGTTTGGACGCATTCAGTGCGGCGTCGGGATCATTCTTGAAATAGGCATCAACCTCGGCTTGAGCGATTTGAGCCTTGATTTGTGCCTGAGTGAACGTTTTGAGCCCCAGGCCCTGCAGGCGGGCGTTGAGAGCATCAAAATGGCCGCTGTAACTTGCCTGAGATGCCCGCAACTGGCCATCACGACTCTCACCAATCAGAACCATGATTTTCTGGTTCCGGATCTTGGCACGGCAAGGGCTGGCCAGCTGGGTTTGCACCATGGCCTGTTGCGTGGCTTCAAGCGTATTGTCCGGTGGGTCTTCGTCGGAAAACTTGAATCCCTCGCCCAAGGCACCGCCACACAGGAAGGTACTTGCAAGCAAGAAAATCAGGGCGTGACGCATAAGGTGTGGATTCCAAAGTGCAACATATCCCAAGACATGCGCAGATGACGCAACGGGTGCGCCGACAATGGCTGGACGGTTGGTCCTTGCTGGCATTATAGGCACCGGTTTTTCAAACGGAAGCCTGATCACACCGCCTCACAAAGACTTCACCCCCGACTCGTCACCGCGCCCGCAATACCATCTGATTCTTGCCCATGGTGATGTCAAACTTTGACAAGAACGACTGGCCCAGCAGCGCCTCGCTGTCATCGCCCATGTGCAGGCCAACACCTACCCTGACATTGCTGACACTTACCGGCCCGATGGCAATATCAACACCCTCCACAATGCGCCCGGACCTCTTACCATTGGCAGTATTGAACGTGGTGGGCACGCCGCCTTGAATGCGGGCTTTCTGCGCAAGGGCCTCACTCACGCTCACCAGCGATGCGCCCGTATCGACCATGAATCTGGCCGGTTGGCCGTTGACCGTGCCCAAGACGTAGAAATGGCCGTCATGAGAGCGTTTGATCACCAGTTCGCCGTTGGCCCGCACCTGGGCTTGCTTGGGCTGGAGGTAGTGCGTCATCAGCAAATACAAAAGCCCCATCACGACGCACCAGAAAATCATCATCGGGATCAGCCCCGTCCGGGTGGGTGAGATGGCCTTTTCTTCCAGGTGCTGACGTGAAAACGCGGAAAACCTGGCGCGTGTGTCATCCAACTGGCGCTGTTTTTCCCGCTCACGCTGTGCATCCTGACGCCAGTCCCTGTCCTCTATGCCCATGATGGTTTTGACCCCGTGTTTATTGACCACCGCCGATTCTCACCACAGCCCGCCCATCCCGCTAGGGCAAACCCCTAGAGACCGCTTGGCACGTGGCTTGCTAGTATTCCACCCAATAACTTGACCAAATGGTCAGATTTTCAGAAGGAGTTGTCCTCGTCTCCATGCCCCTCCCTCGATGTCCGACCTGGCCAGCTGAATGCTGCCAACCATGCCTTGCGCTTGGCCGACACCACCGGCACAAAATTAATGACGAATATGCACGGTCTGGCGCAGTAATTGCTTTTTTGATTGCCCAATGCTGCTCATTGTGATTCCGAATCCATGAGTATTCATTCATTTTTTGTGTCAGTGATCCGTCAACCAACTGGAGAAAACATGTCAAAGCAACACCTCACCCGCCGCCAGGCGCTCGTCCTGGCCGCCGCCCTGGCAAGCTTGAGTCCGGGCTTGTCGCTTGCGCAAGCAAAGCTCAAAGTGGCCGGCATTTACACCGTGCCGTTTGAGCAGCAATGGGCCGGACGCCTGCACACCGCGCTCAAAGCCGCCGAGGCGCGCGGAGAGATTGAGTACAAGGCCTCCGAAAACGTCAGCAACGCCGACTACGAACGCGTCATGCGCGAGTACGCCACCGGCGGCAACCAGTTGATCGTCGGTGAGGCCTTTGCGGTGGAAGCGGCTGCCCGCAAAGTCGCCAAGGACTTCCCTAAAGTGTCGTTCCTGATGGGTTCCAGCGGCAAACCGGCCGCCCCCAATTTCAGCGTATTTGACAACTACATCCAGGAACCCGCCTACCTCTCCGGCATGGTGGCTGGCGGCATGACCAAAAGCAACAAGATCGGCTTGGTTGGTGGCTTCCCCATTCCTGAAGTCAACCGCCTGATGAACGCCTTCATGATGGGTGCCAAAGAGGTCAACCCAAAAGTGGAATTCAGCGTGAGTTTCATCAACAGCTGGTTTGACCCACCTAAAGCCAAGGAAGCCGCGTTTGCCATGATAGACAAGGGTGCCGACGTGATGTACGCCGAGCGTTTTGGCGTGTCTGATGCCGCCAAGGAAAAAGGCAAACTGGCCATTGGCAACGTGATCAACACGCAGGCCCAGTACCCCGACACCGTTGTGGCGTCAGCCCTGTGGCACTTTGAGCCCTCGGCAGACCGCGCCATCAAGTTGGCGAAAGAAGGCAAATTCACAGCAGAAGACTACGGCCAGTACTCAATGATGAAATACAAGGGCTCCTCGTTGGCACCCTTGGACACCTTTGAGAAAAAGGTGCCAGCCGATGTAGTGGCCAAGATGAAAGCCAAGGAGAAAGACATTCTTGACGGCAAATTCACCGTCAAGGTGGACGACACGCAACCCAAGTCGACAGCCAAATAGGCACACTGTCGGCTAGCCTCTTTTTTCTACTCATGACCAGCACCGTTTTGACCCTCTCCGGCATTACCAAGCGCTTTGGGAGTCTGGTGGCCAATGACAACATTTCACTGCAGGTCCAAAAGGGCGAGGTGCTGGCGCTGCTGGGCGAAAACGGTGCGGGCAAGTCGACCCTGGTGTCGATTCTGTTTGGTCACTACACCGCCGACGAGGGCCACATCACGGTGTTTGGCCAGCCCTTGCCCCCAGGCGACCCGAAGGCTGCCCTGGACGCGGGCATTGGCATGGTGCACCAGCACTTCACCCTGGCCGACAACCTGAGCGTGCTCGACAACGTGATGATGGGCTCCGAGCCGATGTGGTTGCCGTTGACACGCCATGGTGCGGGGCGCGACAAACTGATGGCTGTGGCGCAGCAATTTGGCCTGAGCGTTGACCCCAAGGCACGCGTGGGCAGCCTGTCGGTAGGTGAGCGTCAGCGGGTGGAAATCTTGAAGGCCCTGTACCGTGGTGCGCGCATTTTGATTCTAGACGAGCCCACGGCGGTGCTGACGCCGCAAGAGTCTGAAAACCTGTTTGAGGTGCTGGCGCGCATGGTGGCGCAAGGCTTGTCTATCATTTTCATCAGCCACAAGCTGGGCGAGGTGTTGCGCGTCTCGCATCGGGTGGCTGTGCTGCGCGGCGGCAAACTGGTGGCGCAGGCACCGGCCACTGGCACCAGCCAGGCACAACTCGCGCAGTGGATGGTCGGCCATGCAATTGACCCACCCGTGCGCCGCCCTGCGACCCGGGTGGGCGAGGCCGTGTGTGTGTTGCAGCAGGTCAGCACAGCACCGGGGCGGGAACGGCTGCAGCAGGTGTCGCTGACGCTCCACAGCGGAGAGATCGTGGCAATTGCCGGGGTCTCGGGCAACGGTCAGGTGGCGCTGGCCGAGCTGCTGTGTGGCACCCGCCAGGCGATTGCCGGTTCAGTGACATTTTTGGGGCAAGCCCTGCCCCCGGATCCGGCCCAATTGGTAGGCTTGGGTGTGGCCCGCATCCCGGAAGATCGCCACGCGGTCGGTGTGGTGGGCGACCTGCCAGTGTGGGAAAACGCCGTGTCAGAGCGGCTGCGCACCCCGGCCTTTTCCAGCTGGGGCTGGGTGCGGCGTCAGCAGGCGCGCAATTACGCCAAACAAGTGATGGACGCTTTTGATGTGCGCGGCGGTGGCCCGCTGGTGGCGGCGCGATCATTGTCCGGAGGCAATATGCAAAAGCTTATTCTTGGGCGGGCCCTTATGCAGCCAACGCAAACAACTGCAAAGTCAGGAGCCGATCAAGGCGTTCCGCGCCTGATCATTGCACACCAGCCCACTTGGGGCCTAGACATTGGCGCAGTGGCCTATGTACAGACGCAACTGCTGGCCGCCCGCGATGCCGGTGCCGCGGTGCTGGTGATCTCTGACGACCTGGACGAGGTGCTGACCTTGGGCGACCGTGTGGCGGTGATGCACGCAGGCGAAATGACGGCGGCCAAACCGGCACCTGACTGGACCCGTGAAGACATCGGCCTGGCCATGGCGGGTGTCGCCGCCCACGCAGGAGGCCACCCATGAGGCTGGAAAAACGCACCCACAACTCCACTGTCGCCATGCTGCTGGCGCCACTGGGCGCCGTGGCCTTTACGCTCGTGGTCAGTGCGCTGCTGGTGCTGTGGGCCGGTGCACCGGTGGGGCAGACCTATGGCTTGCTGCTCAAGGGCGGGTTTGGTTCGGTGTTTGCGCTGTCTGAAACGCTGACCCGTGCCATTCCACTCATGCTCACCGGCCTGGCGGCGGCAGTGGCGTTCAAGGCGCGGCTCTTCAACATTGGCGCGGAAGGGCAGTTGTATGTGGGCGCTTTGGCCGCCGTGGCGGTGGGTGGCCTGCATGGTGGCACAGGTTTCGAGGCACCCCCCGCTGTGTTGTTTGTGCTGATGATGCTTGCCGCCGCGCTGGCCGGTGCCCTGCTGCTGCTGGGCCCGGCCCTGATGAAAGCGAAGTTGGGGGTGGATGAGGTGGTGACCACGCTGCTGCTCAACTTCATCGTGCTGCTGCTGGTGTCCTTGATGCTGGACGGTCCGATGAAAGACCCAGCGGCCATGGGCTGGCCGCAAAGTGTGGCCCTGCTGGGTGAGCTGGAGCTGTCCAAACTGATTGAACAAACCCGCGTGCACACCGGCCTGCTCTGGTCTTGCACACTGGCGCTGTGCTTGTGGGCCTTGATGAAATACACGGTGCTGGGCTTTGACATTCGCGCCGTTGGTGCCAACGCCCGCGCCGCCGCCTTCTGCGGCGTGCCGGTCACGCGCACCGTGGTGCTGGTGGCGCTTCTGTCCGGCGGCCTGGCGGGTTTGGCAGGCGCCATTGAGGTGGCCGGGCGCACCAGTTACCTCACCCTCGACATGTCGCCCGGCTATGGTTACAGCGGCATTGTGATTGCCATGCTGGCCGGGCTGCATCCGCTGGGTGTGATGGTGGCCAGCATCGGGGTAGCGGGCATTCTGGTCGGTGCCGACAGCATGAGCCGCATTGTCGGGGTGCCGACTTACATCGCCGATGTCATTGTTGCCACTTCGCTGATTTCGGTGCTGGTGGCAACCTTGTTGACGCAGTACCGAGTCAATCTCAAATGAATGAATTTTTTGACATTCTGGCCAACCAGTCCTTCTGGGTTGCGGTACTGCGCATTGCGACGCCGCTGATCCTGGGCACGCTCGGGGTGCTGCTGTGTGAGCGCGCCGGGGTGCTGAACCTGGGCATCGAGGGCATCATGGTGGCGGGTGCATTCACCGGCTGGCTGGCTGTTTATACCGGAGCACCTTTGTGGCTGGGCGTGGCGGCGGCCGCCCTCACTGGCGCCGCGTTGGGCTTGCTGCATGCATTTTTGACGGTCTTTTTGGCGCTGTCGCAACACGTCTCGGGCTTGGGCATCACCCTGCTTGCCACAGCCCTGAGTTACTACGGCTACCGGGTCAGTTTCCCCAAGGTTTCGACACCGCCCACCATCACGCCGTTTGCCGAAATGGACTGGCTGCCGCTGCCCGTCCTGGCGCAGCAGACGCCACTGACACTGCTGGCGCTGCTGGCGGTGCCCTGGCTGGCCTACGTGCTGTTCAAGACCCCGCTCGGGTTGGCGGTGCGCATGGTGGGCGAGAACCCGCGTGCGGCCGAAGGGCAGGGTGTGTCGGTGGCTTGGGTGCGCACCGGCGCTGTCGTGGCCGGCTCAGCGTTGATGGGGGTGGCAGGTTCGTTCCTCACGCTGTCGGCCTTCAATGCCTTCTTCTTCAACATGGTCAACGGGCGTGGCTGGATCTGCGTGGCACTGGTGGTGTTTGCCTCCTGGCGGCCGGGCAAGGCGCTGCTTGGCGCGCTGCTGTTCGCATTTTTTGATGCCTTGCAACTGCGTTT
Source organism: uncultured beta proteobacterium (assembly GCA_903886165.1). GTDB lineage: Bacteria > Pseudomonadota > Gammaproteobacteria > Burkholderiales > Burkholderiaceae_C > Rhodoferax. Next base: position 6,039 of record CAISLL010000362.1, read on the forward strand.
GCAGCAAATGGGTGATGCCGTGCTGCCCTATCAGCTGTACCTGATGCTGCCTTATGTGCTGTCGATCGTGGCGCTGGTCCTGGTGGCGCGCAAGGCCAGCTACCCGCAGGCGCTGATGAAGCCGTATCGAAAAGGCGAGCGCTGATTTTTATAAGAAATAGGACGCCAGACCTTTTTTCGCATGCATCATCGATATTAATTGGATAGCAAACTACCAGGTATCCCACCATGCTTGACCTGTTGATTTATGACGCAACCTTGCCCGACGGGCGCACACACATGTCGGTTGCGGTGCGCGACGGCAAAATTGTTGAGGTCTGTGCGGGGCTGGATGCGCCGGCGCGCGAAAGCATCAACGCCCAGGGCCAGTTGCTCAGCCCGCCTTTTGTCGATCCACACTTCCACATGGACGCCACGCTCAGTTATGGCCTGCCACGTATCAACCAGTCGGGCACGCTGCTTGAAGGCATTGCGCTGTGGGGTGAACTCAAACCCTTGCTGACGCAGCAAGCGCTGGTTGAGCGCGCCCTGGCCTATTGCGACTGGGCGGTGGCCAAGGGCCTGCTGGCGATTCGCACCCATGTCGATGTGTGTGACCCGCGCCTGCTGGCCGTGGATGCGCTGCTGGAAGTCAAAAGGCAGGTAGCGCCCTACCTTGACCTGCAGCTGGTGGCTTTCCCGCAGGATGGCGTGCTGCGAGCGCCCGGCGCGCTCGACAACCTGAAGCGCGCGCTGGACAGGGGCGTGGACGTGGTGGGTGGCATTCCACACTTTGAACGCACCATGTCGGACGGTGCGGCCAGCGTCAAGTTGCT
>CAISLL010000363.1 GCA_903886165.1 uncultured beta proteobacterium
CGTTTGCCTTTACACCGGACTACCGGCCCGCCAAAGGCATCACGCGTTACCTCTGCGGCACCCAACCCATCGTCAGCCTGTCGCTGCTGGAATGCGGATTGGACGGATTTGAAGCGGCAGAAGAATTCGGTGGTATCACAGCGTTGAGGGCCAAATCACTGGCGCTGACCGACCTGTTCATCACGCTGGTGGAGGAGCGCTGCCACGGCCATGGACTGGGCCTGGCCACACCGCGCGCGCATGCCCGTCGCGGCTCGCAGGTGAGTCTGACGCGCGAGCACAGTGCCACCGGTTCAGGCGCTTTTGCGATCGTTCAAGCCATGATTGCACGGGGTGTCATTGGTGACTACCGTGCCGGCGACGGTGGCCTTCACAAAGACATCCTGCGGTTCGGATTCGCGCCGCTGTATGTCGGGTTCGAGGACGTGTGGCATGCGGTGGAACAGCTGCGCCAAGTGCTGGAAACGGACGAGTGGAAGCTGCCGCAATTCAACCGGAAACACGCGGTGACCTGAGGGCCCCCGGCAACAGGGATGCCTCTGGGTTTCCCGCCTAGACACAAATGATTTGGAATCACTACTCACGCGTCACGGCCATCAGCCCTGCAAAACCAATGAACACACCGCCGGTGAGCCGGTTGAAGGCGCGCATGACGCTGGCGCGTTGCAGGTAAATCGACAGGCGCTTGCCACTCAACGCATAGACAAAGTACCAAGTCACCTCAATCACCGTGAAGGTAATGAGCAAAATTGCAAACTGGGACAGCGTCGCCCGGACTGGGTCAATGAACTGCGGGAAAAAGGCGGCTGCAAACAGGATGGCTTTGGGGTTGCTGGCCGCCACCAAAAAAGCCTGGCGGTAAATGGCACCGGACTGCGCTGCGGGCAATGCGACCGGTTTGGCGGCGCGGGCCTGACCGGCCAGGGTGTCGCGCGCCGCATCAAACACCGGCGCGCGCCAGCACTTCAAGCCCAGATAGGCCAGGTAGGCGGCCCCACCCAGGCGCAAGGCGTCAAACACCGCCGGAAAACTCTGCAGCAAGGCCCCCAGGCCGGCGGCAGACAAACTCATCATGGCCAGCAAGGCGGTCATGCAGCCGGCCATGGCCAGCACCGCCGGCTGCAGACCGTGGCGTGCACTGGTGCTCATGATGAACAGCATGTTGGGCCCCGGCGTGGCCGACACCACAAACGTCATCGCAAAAAAAAGCCACCAGGTGCTTAGGGACATGGGAAGTTCTTCAGTTGGGCAGGGGCAAGTCTGGCAGCTCGGCGACAGACACGGTGCACGTTTTCTGTTTGGATATTAATGATAGCTGTAGGGGCTTTATTTAAAAGGGCTGGAGCCAAATATGTCTTGAAAATGTATCAAGTGCCCGCATTGGCCAAAGCCTGCGCCTGAATCGCAGTCAAGGCGATGGTGAACACAATGTCGTCTACCAGCGCACCGCGCGACAAGTCATTCACCGGCTTGCGCAAGCCTTGCAACATCGGACCCACTGACACCACATTGGCCGAACGCTGCACGGCCTTGTAGGTGGTGTTGCCGGTGTTGAGGTCAGGAAACACGAACACGGTGGCCTTGCCCGCCACCGCGCTGTCAGGGGCTTTTTGTGCCGCCACGTCGCGCACGGTGGCGGCGTCGTATTGCATCGGGCCGTCAAGCACCAGGTCGGGCCAGCGGGCGTGCGCAAGTTCGGTGGCAGCACGCACCTTTTCCACATCGTCACCCGAACCCGAGGCCCCGGTGCTGTAGCTGATCATCGCCACCTTGGGCTCGATGCCGAAGGCCAGCGCACTGTCTGCGCTTTGCTTGGCGATCTCGGCCAGTTCCTGCGCGGTTGGGTCGGGGTTAACGGCGCAGTCCGCGTATACCAGCACCTGTTCAGGCATGAGCATGAAGAAACAGGATGACACGATGGAAGAACCCGGTGCCGTCTTGATCAACTGCAGCGCCGGGCGCACCGTGTTGGCGGTGGTGTGTACGGCACCGCTGACCAGACCATCAACTTCGTCCACGGCCAGCATCATGGTGCCAAGCACCACGGTGTCTTCCAGCGCGCGCAGGGCCTGATTCTCGGTCAGGCCCTTGCTCTTGCGCAGGTTGACCATGGGCGCCACATATCGATCCGCGATCTGTGCAGGCTCCAGAATCTCCAGCCCGGGCGGCAGTTCCAGGCCCAGCGCGTCAGCCACCGATTCGATGGACTTGCGTTTGCCCAGCAAGACGCAGCGGGCGATGCCTTTTTCGGTGCAGATCACGGCGGCACGGATGGTGCGCGGCTCGTCACCCTCCGGCAGCACGATGCGCTTGTTGGCGGCGCGTGCCTTTTGCATGAGCTGGTAACGAAAGGCCGGGGGCGACATGCGGGTTGAATTGGCGCGGTCCAGACCGACACAGATCGCGTCACCGTCAATTTGCTCGGCCACACTGTCGATCACGGTGTTCATCCGGCTCAGATCGTCATGCGGTACTGCCAGCGGCAGGCGGCTGATGCGGGCAGCGGTGCCAAAACTGTCACCATCGGTGCGCAAGACCGGCAGCCCGCTGTGAAACGCGCGCGCACAAAAGCGCTCAATCCCCGGGCTGATGAAACTGTGATGAGTCAGCACCAGGCCGGCCAGTTCGATGCCATTGCTGGCGGCCAGTGCGGTTGCCAGAATCACGTCGTCGCGGTCGCCGGCACTGACCACCAGTGTGCCCGACTTGAGGCGCGGCACCACCTCCGTCACCGAGCGGGCGCAAAGTACCGTGTCGAGCACGCGCCGGGTGGCAATCTCACCCTCGATCATCACCTCGGCACCCAGGTGGTGGGCAACGTCCAGCGTGCGGGGTGCGGACAGCGCCGGGTTGTTTGGCACCACGCCCCAGATCGGTACGCCGTCGAGCTGACTGAGCGCGGTGGCTTCATCAAAGTCGGCGGCTGCGCGGTTGAAAATGACACCCACCACGGTGCGCCCGGCATTGCGCACCTGCGAAATCATGTAGTGGGTCTGGGCGATGCCTTCGGCATTGGCGCCGCTGGCCACCAGCACCACATCGGCCTGCAGGCTGCGGGCGATGTCTGCCGACAGGCGCGGAATGAAGGCCCGGCTCGGGTCGGCATGGATGCCTTCGACCAACAGCACATCGGCCCCTTCGGTGCAGGACATGGCCATGCTGACGATGTCCTCCAGCAACTCGTCTGTCTTGCCGCCGGTGATGCGCTCGGTGACCAGGCTCATCGGCAAGGGATCTGGCGTGGTGCCTGACTGGCAGATGCGGCGTGCAAACAACACCGACGGTTCGGCGTCCGGCGTGCGTTTGGTGATGGGTTTGACAAACGCCACCTTCAGGCTGCGCCGTTGCAAGGCCCGCAACAGGCCGAGGGAAACTGAGGTCAGGCCGACATTGGGTTGTGTCGCCGCTACGAAATACGTACGCATGGGGGAAACTCCGCTCTAAAAATTGTGCAGTGCATCATAAATGGTATGAGGGTAAACCCGCCAGGCAGGCGGTGATTTTGTTTGATGTTTGCGATTAATCAAGCGTCGATGTGTTGGCCTTGTCCGCCTCCCTTGACCATCGCAGTCCACACATCCATACTGCTTTTGTTGAATGGGCGGTGGCCCTGCGCGCCTGGCGCAACAGGGGTGATTGACCCGTTCATTCTGGTTTGAACAACTTTTACCCTGCTTAACCGCCATGACTACCACTCAAAAATACATCTACGTTTTTGGCGCCAGCCGCACCGATGGCGCCGCCCACATGAAAAACCTGCTGGGTGGCAAAGGCGCCAATCTGGCTGAAATGTGCCGACTGGGCATTGTGGTGCCTTCGGGCTTCACCATCAGCACCGAGGCCTGCACTGCGTTCACCGAGCATGGCCGTGATGCCGTGTTGCAACTGATTGAGGCCGAGGTGCGGCAAGGCGTGGCCTTTGTCGAGGCCGAGATGGGCAAAACCTTTGGCAACGCGGTCGACCCCCTGCTGCTCTCGGTGCGCTCCGGTGCACGCGCCTCCATGCCCGGCATGATGGACACCATTTTGAACCTGGGCCTTAACGACGAGGCCGTGCTGGGTCTGGCTGCCAAGGCCAACAACGAGCGTTTTGCCTGGGACTCCTACCGCCGTTTTGTCCAGATGTATGGCGACGTGGTGATGGGCCTCAAACCGCTGTCCAAAGAAGAACATGACCCGTTTGAGATCATCATCGACACCCTGAAGGGACAACGCGGTGTGACACTTGACACCGAGCTGGACGCCGCTGATCTGAAAGAGTTGGTGCAGCGATTCAAGTCATTGATCCGGGCGCGGCTGGGGTGCGACTTTCCCACCGACCCCTGGCAGCAACTCTGGGGCGCCGTGTGGGCCGTGTTTGAGAGCTGGAACAACGAGCGCGCCTGTGTTTACCGCGAGTTGAACGACATTCCCGCCAGTTGGGGCACCGCTGTCAATGTGCAGGCCATGGTGTTTGGCAACCTGGGTGACAGCAGCGCCACCGGCGTGGCGTTTTCTCGTGACGCAGGCACGGGCGAAGACCTGTTCAACGGCGAGTTTTTGGTCAACGCCCAGGGCGAGGACGTGGTGGCCGGCATTCGCACGCCGCAACAGGTGTCACTGGTGGGTTCGCGCCGCTGGGCCGAACTGGCGCTGGTGCCGGAAGCCGTGCGCGCCAGCCAATACCCGTCACTGGAAGAGCTCATGCCGCAGATCTACCAGCAGTTACTACAGTTTGAGACCCAGCTTGAGAATCACTTCAAGGACATGCAGGACATCGAGTTCACCATTCAGCAGGGCAAGCTCTGGATGCTGCAGACCCGCAACGGCAAACGCACTGGCGCGGCCATGGTGCGCATCGCCATGGACATGCTGAAGCAGGGCATGATTGACGAAAAGACAGCGTTGCAACGTGTGACGCCAGACCGGCTCAATGAGCTGTTGCACCCAATTTTTGACCCCAGGGCACTCGCCGCCGCCGTGTGGGTGGCGCGTGGCCTGCCCGCCTCACCCGGCGCCGCCACCGGGCAGATCGTGTTTTTTGCCGACGAGGCCGACAGCTGGGCCAAGGCGGGCAAGGCGGTGATTCTGGTGCGCCAGGAAACTTCGCCCGAAGACCTGCGTGGCATGAGTGTGGCCAAAGGCATCCTGACGGCGCGTGGCGGCATGACCTCACACGCTGCGGTGGTGGCGCGTGGCATGGGCAAGTGCTGTGTGTCTGGCGCGGGTGCGGTGCATGTGGACCTGAAGGCCCGAACCATGACGGTGGGGGCCATGGTCTACCACGAGGGCGACTGGATCTCCTTGAATGGCTCGACCGGCGAGGTCTTTGAAGGAAAAATTGCCACCAAGGACGCTGAACTTAGCGGCGACTTTGGCACCCTGATGGCCTTGGCCGACAAGTACAAACGCATGGAAGTGCGCGCCAACGCCGACACTCCGGCGGATGCCCAGGTGGCGCACAACTTTGGCGCCACCGGCATTGGCCTGTGCCGCACCGAACACATGTTTTTTGAAGGTGAGCGCATCCTGGCGGTGCGTGAAATGATTCTGGCCGACAACGAGGCGGGCCGGCGCAAGGCCTTGGCCAAGTTGCTGCCGATGCAGCGCGGTGACTTTGAAGGCCTGTTCCGTGAAATGCACGACCTGCCGGTCACCATTCGCCTGCTTGACCCACCCCTGCACGAGTTTTTGCCGCATGACGAAGCCAACCAGCGTGTCATGGCCACCGAAATGCGTGTGCCACTGGGCAAGATCAAGATGCGGGTGGAAGAGCTGCACGAGTTCAATCCCATGATGGGCCACCGGGGCTGCCGCCTGGGCATCACGTACCCGGAAATCACCGAAATGCAGACCCGTGCCGTGCTGGAGGCGGCACTCAATGTGCGGGCGCTGGGCATTCACGTCAAAGTTGAAATCATGGTGCCGCTGGTGGGCACGGTGCGTGAGTTCAACGCCCAGGCCGATGTCATTCGCCAAACCGCCGCCGCAGTCTTCGCCGAACGGGGGGAAACGGTGGACTATCTGCTTGGTACCATGATCGAGACCCCGCGTGCCGCATTGATTGCCGACAGCATTGGCAAACAGGCTGAGTTTTTCTCATTTGGCACCAACGACTTGACGCAGATGACACTTGGTTTCTCGCGTGACGATGCCGCCAAGTTCTTGCCGGATTACCTCAAGCGCGGCATCTACGAGCATGACCCGTTTCGCGCCATCGATCAGAAAGGCGTGGGCGTGCTGGTGCAGATGGCCGTGGAGAAAGGCCGCAGCGTGCGCCCTGGCATGGAGATGGGCGTGTGTGGTGAGCACGGCGGCGACCCGGCCTCGGTGGCGTTTTTCCACCGGGTTGGGCTGGACTATGTGAGCTGCTCACCTTACCGCGTGCCCATTGCCCGGCTGGCCGCAGCGCAAGCGGCGATTGCGGGTTGAGCGCTGCCCGCGCTCGCCACACCACCCGCCCTCAAGCCACCCCGGCGCGCTCCAGCATGGCATGCAGCAGCACATTGCAGCCGGCGGTGATGTGCTCGGGCGTGGCGGACTCGATCTCGTTGTGGCTGATGCCGTCCTTGCAGGGGATGAAGATCATGCCGGTGGGCGCCAGGCGTGACATGTACACCGCATCGTGCCCGGCACCGGACACCACCGGCATGTTGGAGTACCCCAGCTTGGCAGCGGCATTGGCCACGGCGTTCTTGCAGTCGTCATGAAAGGCCTGCGCCGGGTAGCTGGACACCAGGTCAACCTGGATGCCCAGGCCGCTCCTGGTGCTCAGACTGGCGGCAAAGGCCTTCACCTCGTCGGCCATCTGGTCCACCAGGGCATCGGTGCCGTTGCGCAGGTCGATGCTGAACTTGACGCGCCCCGGAATCACGTTGCGGCTGTTCGGGAACACCTGCACCATGCCGACCGTGCCGCGCCCGTGCGGTGCGTGGCGCAAGGCGCTGGCCACCACCTCCTGCATGAGTTGGGTGGCGACTTGCATGGCATCCTTGCGCAAGGCCATCGGGGTCGGGCCGGCATGCGCCTCCATGCCGGTCACGGTGCAGTCAAACCAGCGGATGCCCAGCACGCCCTGCACCACGCCAATGGTCACATCGTTGTCTTCCAGCACCGGGCCTTGTTCAATGTGGGTTTCAAAAAACGCGCCAATCGGGTGGTCGCCAGGTTCCTGGTCACCGATGTAGCCGATGCGCTTGAGTTCATCACCCACCGTTTTGCCCTCGATGTCTCGTGCCGCGTAGGCGTGCTCAAGGGTGAAGGCTTTGGCAAAGACGCCCGAGCCCATCATGACCGGCACAAAACGTGAGCCTTCTTCGTTGGTCCAGAAGCTGACCTCTACCGGTGCCTCGGTCTCGATGCCGTGGTCGTTCAGGGTGCGCATGACTTCCAGTCCGGCCAGCACACCGTAGTTGCCGTCGAACTTGCCGCCGGTGGGTTGGGTGTCGATGTGGCTGCCTGTGACGATCGGGGGCAAGGTGTTGTTTTTGCCTGCGCGGCGCATGAAGCCGTTGCCGATTTTGTCGATGGTGACAGTCAAGCCGGCTTCTCTGGCCCATTTTGTGACGAGGTCACGGCCTTGTTTGTCGAGGTCGGTAAGGGTCAGGCGGCAGACCCCGCCTTTGGCGGTTTCACCGATTTTGGCGAGTTCCATGAGGGAGGCCCAGAGGCGCTCGCCGTTGATGCGCAGGGTGCTGATATCTGTGGTGGTTGTCATGCTGTTCTCCGCTGAAGATTCACCGAATGACCGGGGTGGGGGTCAGCACCTCAGCCCGCAACTTGTTGGCGGCAAAGTTGGCGCCAAAAGCCGGGCGTTTGAGGTAGCGGCCGGCGCCGCGTTCGGCGCGCAGGTCGCCTTGCACAAACACCAGTTTGCCCTGGCTCAGGGTGTGGCTGGGGATGCCTTTGACGGTGCGGCCTTCGAAGATGTTGAAGTCGTTTTTGCTGAACTGGGTTTTGGCGGACAGGGTTTTTGTCCCTGCCGGGTCCCATACCACCAGATCGGCATCGGCGCCGATATTCACGCTGCCTTTTTGCGGGTAGATGTTGAACAGCTTGGCGGCGTTGGCAGAGGTTACGGCGACAAACTCAGAAGGGGTCAGGCGGCCGGTGTTGACGCCTTCGTCCCAGATCACGGCCATGCGTTCTTCCACTCCGCCGCAGCCATTTGGAATCTTGGCAAAGTTGTCTTTGCCAGCAGCCTTTTGGGTGGCGCAGAAGGTGCAGTGGTCGGTGGC
>CAISLL010000364.1 GCA_903886165.1 uncultured beta proteobacterium
AAGCGCTGATCGGTCTCATGCATGTTTGAACTCCGATTGATGTGCCCGGAAGACCGGGTGGAAACTGTGAGCGATGCACTTGACGCGCTTGATGCTTTGAGTGTCAGTGTGGAAGATGCCGACGCACAGACGGACGCCGAGCAGGCATTGTTTGGTGAACCCGGGATGCCGCCGCCGAAAGATGGTTGGCAGCGCTCCAGGGTGCTGGCCTTGTTTGATACCCGCGAACAGGCTCAGGCCGCCCTGGACTTGCTCCAGGTGCAAGACTTCTTTATGGGTTGTGAGGCATTGGGCGTCCAGCATTTACCTGATCAGGACTGGGTGCGCCTGACGCAGTCGCAGTTTTCACCAGTTGACATCACGCCTGAATTCTGGATCGTGCCGACCTGGCATGAGCCTCCCGAGGAGGCGCGCACCGTGATCCGGCTTGACCCTGGTCTGGCGTTTGGCACCGGCACCCATCCCACCACTCGGATGTGTCTGCGCTGGATTGCACGCCAGGGCCAGTTGTGCTCAGACCAACCCGGTGGTCTGACCCGAGTGCTGGATTACGGCTGTGGTTCTGGCATTCTGGCCATCGGCGCTGCCAAGTTTGGTGCCATCGATGTGGATGCCGTCGACATTGACCCGTCGGCGGTTGAGTCGACCGGGTTGAATGCGCAGGCGAATCATGTCGTCGTGAAATCAGGTTTGCCTGATGTGGTGACGGGTGCATACCAGACGGTGCTTGCCAATATTCTGGCTACACCGTTGAAGGTGTTGGCCCCCTTGTTGTGGTCGCGTGTGGCACCCGGCGGCTCCCTGGTGCTGGCAGGCATTTTGGAGCGTCAGGCTGAAGAGTTGAAGGAGGCCTATGCACCCTATTGCCAATTGCGCGTGGCCGATGCACAAGATGGCTGGATATTGATGACAGCGTTACATCACGCAGACATGGCGCATGCCTGACTGACACATCGTTTCATGAGCCTGCTGACTCGCTGCCCCGCCTGCATCACGCTCTACCGTGTGGTTCCTGACCAGTTGCGCATTTCAGATGGATGGGTCAAGTGCGGACAGTGCGGAGAGATTTTTGATGCATCACAGCACTTGGTTGAAGAGGCAAATGATCCCGCGCCGGCCAGCGATCTGCCAGACACTGCACACACAGAAGATGCCCTGACGACACTGCCGGTTGAAGATATGAGTTGGATGAACCCTGCAGTGCCTCGGACTGTGCCCGTGGTTCAAGCTGAACTTGCGGTGGACGTGGTACGGCCGTTTGAGGAACATTCGGCAGATGTGCAACAGGCGCAGACACCAGAAAACGAGCCGGGTGATCTAGGTAACGGAGAAAGGCAGGCCGATGTTGTGCCGGTTTCTGATCCGACGCGACTGCGTTGGGACGATCAATCGCCTGTGCAGCCTTCAGAGGTCGCGATTCCTGACCCGGTGACCATCACCGACGAAGCACCGGTGACCTTTTTAGCGGGCGCTGGACGCCCCACACTCTGGCAAAAGCCGATTGTTCGCGTTGTTTTGGCACTGCTCTGTCTGCTGCTTGGATTGTCCTTGGCAGCGCAGTGGATTTACATGGAGCGTGATCGCTTGGCCGGCCAGCACCCTGCGCTGAAGCCAGTTTTGCTGGCGTTCTGTGGTGTTGCAGATTGTCAGGTTCAGACGCAGAAAAACATCGAGTCACTGAGTGTGGATTCAGTGGAATTTCATTTGTTGGGCAAAGACACCTATCGGTTGAAATTTGTCGTCAAGAATGCTGCTGCGTTGCCCCTGGCGCTGCCCAATGTCGAACTGACGCTCACGGATTCTGCTGACAAACCGGTTTTTCGAAGGGTTCTTTCAGTCGAGGAAATGTATGTCGCTCAAGCTGCTATTGCCGCTGGTGGCGAGTGGCCAGTGGTGATGGATTTGCGCGTGATACCAATCACACCCGACCAGCGTGTTCTGGGGTATCGGCTGTTGGTGTTTTATCCCTGAGACCTTTAGCACGACAAGCCGGTCGCATGAACGCCACCGGGCATGTCCAAACGAACTTTGGGATCAGGGTTTTGAGCCAGTGGGAAATGGCCAGGCTGCTTGCGGGCTGAGCGTGGTCTTGGCAGCAGGCGCGGCCTTTTCCGCTGGCTTGGCAGCAGCTTTTGCCGCTGGCTTGGCGGCAGCCTTTGCCGCTGGCTTGGCAGCAGCCTTTGCCGCTGGCTTGGCAGCAGCTTTTGCAGCTGGCTTGGCAGCAGCCTTTGCCGCTGGCTTAGCAGCAGCTTTTGCCGCTGGCTTGGCAGCAGC
>CAISLL010000365.1 GCA_903886165.1 uncultured beta proteobacterium
CAGCGTGAAATCAATCTCTGCTTCCTGGGCGATCGCCAGAATGTGCAGGATGGTGTTGGTGGAGCCGCCCATGGCGATGTCCAGGGTGATGGCGTTCTCAAACGCCTTGAAACCAATGGAGCGCGGCAACACCGAGGCATCTTCCTGCTCGTAATACCGCTTGCACAAATCAACTGCCAGCCGACCTGCACGCTTGAAGAGTTGTTCGCGGTCGGCATGGGTTGCCACCACCGTGCCATTGCCCGGCAGCGACAGGCCCAGCGCCTCGGTCAGGCAATTCATTGAATTGGCGGTGAACATGCCCGAGCAGGAACCGCAGGTGGGACACGCCGAGCGCTCTATTTCTGCCACGTCTGCGTCTGACACCTTGTCGTCAGCCGCCATCACCATCGCATCCACCAGATCCAGCTTGAACACGCTCAAGCGGGTTTTGCCAGCTTCCATCGGGCCGCCGGAGACAAACACCACCGGGATGTTCAGGCGCATGGCAGCCATCAGCATGCCAGGCGTGATCTTGTCGCAGTTGGAGATACACACCATGGCATCGGCGCAATGGGCATTCACCATGTACTCCACCGAATCCGCAATGATGTCGCGGCTGGGCAGCGAATACAACATGCCGTCATGACCCATCGCAATGCCATCGTCCACCGCGATGGTGTTGAATTCCTTGGCGACTCCACCTGCCGCCTCAATCTCACGTGCCACCAACTGGCCCAGGTCTTTCAGGTGCACATGCCCGGGCACAAACTGCGTGAAGGAATTGACCACGGCGATGATCGGCTTCTCAAAGTCGCCATCTTTCATGCCGGTGGCACGCCAGAGCGAGCGGGCGCCAGCCATGTTGCGGCCAGCTGTGGTGGTTTTGGAACGGTAAACAGGCATGGTGATCCAGTGTGAAAAACAGGTAAAAACCAAAAAAGGGGGCTGCCGGATTATGGCTCAGGGACCAAATGCCATGAATAACCGGATCAATGCCAAAGTGATTTGACCTGCCTTGACGGTCAAGGCAACCTACTGTCAGCAGCGCCCTTGCCGGGCCTGCGCATGCCGGTGGTTTTGCGTGCGGTTAGCGCTTGCGCGATTTCGTGAAATTGGCGTCCAGTGCGTTTTTGGTGCGCTCGCGACGGGCATCGCGGCGCTTATCCGACAATTCCATAGCCTTGCGCTTGGTATAGCCGGAACTGTCGGCCCAGGCCCACCAGGCCACGGCTGCTGCAAAAGGCAAAAGCACCCACCACCAGGCCAGCGACGCGACCGGCCCGATTTCGAGATATTTCAGAGCCAGCAAAATCAATCCCAAACCCAACAAGTACATGTTTGCCCTCCAGATATTCAGGCTGATTGCCCCAGGCAACACCTGAGTCAACCACACTGCCTACAATTGCGTTAAGTGAACTCTAACCGACTTTTTCAAAGGACGACACGATGAAACGATCTCTATTTGCCTTGCTCGCGGTTGCCGCTGTCATGGCGCCCGCAATTGCTGACGAAGCCATGGCGCAAAAGAAGAACTGCCTGGCGTGCCATGCCGTCGACAAGAAGGTGGTTGGACCATCCTACAAAGATGTGGCAAAAAAATACGCAGGTCAGGACGTCACCGCCAAACTGGCTACCAAAATCATGAAAGGTGGTTCCGGGACCTGGGGCGCCATCCCCATGCCAGCCAATCCACAGGTCAACCAGACCGAGGCCGAAAGCCTGGCGAAATGGATCATTTCGATGAAATAAGCGGTGGCATGCACGCAAAAAAGCCCGCAACTGCGGGCTTTTTTTCTTGACAAATTTTATGCCTTTTTCGGCTATAGCCCTTATATAACAAGGGCTAATAGCTACCATCTTAATAGTATCAGTAAGTTTGACCCAACTGACCCAAAATGGCCGGATTTTCCAGAGTCGAGGTGTCCTGGCTGATGGTCTCACCCTTTGCCAGAGAGCGCAACAGGCGGCGCATGATCTTGCCCGAACGTGTCTTGGGCAAGTTCTCGCCAAAACGAATATCTTTTGGCTTGGCAATCGGACCAATCTCTTTGGCAACCCAGTCGCGCAGCTCTTTGGCAATCGCCTTGGCTTCATCACCTGAGGGCACACCACGCTTCAAGACCACAAAGGCGCAAATGGCTTCACCGGTCATTTCGTCCGGACGCCCCACCACAGCGGCTTCAGCCACCAGGTCAGTCTTGGCAACCAGCGCCGATTCAATTTCCATGGTGCCCATGCGGTGACCCGACACGTTCAGCACGTCATCAATACGACCGGTGATGCGGAAGTAACCACGGTCAAGACTGCGCACCGCGCCGTCACCGGCGAGATAGTAGGTGCCACCCATTTCCGCCGGGAAGTAGCTGTTCTTGAAGCGCTCGGGGTCATTCCAGATGGTTCGAATCATGGAAGGCCATGGGCGCTTGACGACCAACATGCCGCCAGACCCGTTGGGCACGTCGTGACCGGCTTCGTCCACGATGGCCGCCATGATGCCTGGAAGTGGCAGTGTGCAGCTGCCCGGCACCAGCGGCGTGGCACCTGGCAGCGGCGTGATCATGTGGCCACCGGTTTCGGTCTGCCAGAAGGTGTCCACGATCGGGCATTTTTCATGACCAACGTTTTTGTAGTACCACATCCAGGCTTCGGGATTGATTGGCTCACCCACAGAACCCAAAATGCGCAGGCTTGACAAATCAGAGCGGTCCGGATGGACCTTTTCGTCGCTTTCAGCCAGCTTGATCAGCGATCGGATCGCAGTGGGCGCGGTGTAGAAAATGGTGCATTTGTGGCGCTCGATCATTTGCCAGAAACGGCCGGCGTTCGGGAAGGTCGGGATGCCTTCAAATATGACTTGAGTGGCACCAGCTGCCAGCGGGCCGTAACCCACGTAGGCATGGCCTGTGATCCAGCCGATGTCGGCAGTGCACCAGAACACATCGTCCGCCTTCAAGTCAAAGGTCCAGTCCATCGTCAATTTGGACCACAACACGAAACCCCCAGTAGCGTGCTGCACACCCTTTGGCTTGCCGGTGGAACCCGAAGTGAACAAGATGAACAGCGGATGCTCCGCGCCTACCATCACTGGCGCGCACTCGGAGCTTTGGCCGGCCAGTGCGTCGGTGAACGTGATGTCACGGCCGGCAACCATGTTGCATGCGGCAGTGGTGCGCTCAAACACAAACACCGTCTTGATCGACTCGCAGCCGCCCAGACCCAAACCTTCATCCACAATCGATTTCAAGGGCAACTGCTTGCCACCGCGCATCTGGAAGTTGGCCGTGACCACCGCCACAGCGCCCGCATCAATGATGCGCTCTTGCAGAGCCTTGGCAGAGAAACCACCAAACACCACGCTGTGTGTGGCGCCAATACGTGCACACGCCTGCATGGCAATCACACCTTCAAGTGTCATGGGCATGTAAATCAGCACACGGTCGCCCTTTTGAATGCCACGGGCTTTCAGCGCGTTGGCAAACTGGCCGACCTTGGCCAGCAGTTCCTTGTAGGTGGTTTTGGTGACTTCGCCGCCATCGGCTTCAAAAATCACGGCAACCTTGTTCTCGTTGGGCGTACCCATGTGTTTGTCAAGGCAGTTGGCAGAAGCATTCAGTTCACCGTCTTCAAACCACTTGTAAAAAGGCACGTTGGACTCATCCAGCGTCTTCGTGAAAGGTTTGTTCCAGACCACGTTTTCACGGGCCAGGCGGGCCCAAAAGCCCTCGAAGTCTTTTTCAGCTTCAGCGCACAGGGCGTAATAGCCTTCCATGCCCGAGATGCGTGCCGCCTTGACGGTGGCCTCGCTCGGTGGAAAAACACGGTTCTCAACCAAGGTGGATTCAACAGCAGATTTTGGTGTGGTCACGGATAAGTCTCCTCTAGTTAAACAAAGTTCGCCCGCTAATGTCATCTTCAGCACTTACATGCCACTGACTGACCCATGCTGCCCAAGCGACCCCGGTAAAATCAGCGCCATCCACTTTTACCAAGTTCAACTCATGTCCGCACCGCACCCCCAGCCAACTCCAAATATGCGTCCGATTCCCCGCTTCATTTTTGCGAGTCGCTGGTTGCAGTTACCGCTTTACATAGGGCTCATTGCGGCACAAGGCGTCTACGTGTTCCATTTCTGGGTTGAACTGATTCACCTGCTGGAAGCCGCTTTTGGCAACCAGACAGCGCTTCAGGCCCTGGTGACCAGCATTGGTTACCGGGCCGACGCCCCCGTGATCGCGCTCAATGAAACCATCATCATGCTGGTGGTTTTGGCACTGATTGACGTCGTGATGATCTCCAACCTGCTGATCATGGTGATCGTGGGCGGTTATGAGACTTTTGTCAGTCGGCTTGACATTGAAGGCCACCCCGACCAACCCGAGTGGCTCAGCCACGTGAACGCCTCAGTGCTCAAGGTCAAACTTGCCACGGCCATCATCGGCATCAGCTCCATTCACCTGCTCAAGACCTTCATCAACGCCGCCAACTACAGCGACAAGGTGCTGATTGCACAAACCGCTATACACATCACATTTTTGCTGTCAGCCATTGCCATTGCCTACACCGACCGGCTGATGTCGCACGGCCCGTCTTCCGCGCATTGACGCCAGCCAACGAAAGGCGTCGCCCCATGGGGCTTGCGTCTTCGGCCAATGTCAGCGTGACCGATGACGGCCAACGCCTGCATGGCAATCACCGCGCCAATTTCGGTAGACCTGCTGGCCAGGCCGCACGGCAGCTGGGCTTGAAGTCAGATGCTGCGACGACGCCCGAGTCAGCGTCAAGCGCCCTGCCAAATAATCGCTTGGCCCGAAGACTCCCAGCGCTCATAAGATGACGAATACAGGTCTTCAATCCGGTTGCGTTTAACCTTGAACGTGGGCGTCACGATGTCGTTTTCAACCGTCCAGGCCGTGGTAGCCACCACCAGGCATTTCAGTTGTTCATGCGGATCCAGTGTTTCATTGATGCGTTTCAGATGCTCTTCCAGTGATGCCTGAAGTTCGTTGCGTGCCGCCGGATCGGCCGCGCGCGCCAGATCATCCGGACTGAGCATCACAATGCCCAAGGGCTGCCCCAGATTGGCACCGGTCACCACGCAGGCTTCCACAGCATCATGCATGACCAATTTGTCCTCGATCGGTGCCGGCGCCACATACTTACCCTTGCTGGTCTTGAACAAGTCCTTGACACGACCGGTGATGCGCAAATTGCCTTGCGAATCAATTTGACCCTTGTCGCCGGTGCGCAACCAACCATCTGCTGTAAATGCCTCTTTGCTCAGTTCCGGCTCTTTGTAGTAACCCAGCATCAGCGCCTGACTGCGCATCTGTATCTCACCGGTGCCGGGATCAATGCGGGCATCCACGCCGGGGTAGGTCGGGCCAACGGTGCCTTCCTGGTTCTTGCCTGCCAGAGTCAGGTGTGACACGGCCAGGTTTTCTGTCATGCCATAACCTTCGTTGATCGGCACACCCAACTTGCGATACCAGGCCAGCAAGGACACCGGCATGGGCGCTGCACCCCCGGCCGCAAACCGGCATTGGTCCAGGCCGAGCGCCTTTTGAACCTTGCGCTGAATCAGGCCGCCAATGATCGGGATTGATAGCAGGAGCTTGAGCTTGGCCGGAGGCAGCTTGTGGTGCACGCCATGCTGGAACTTGACCCAAAGCCGGGGCACCGAGAAAAAGATGGTGGGGCGTGCCCGCTGCAGATCGGCGGCAAATGTGTCGAGCGACTCCGCAAAAAACACATGCATGCCGGTGGCCAGCCAACCATGCTCAACCAGCACGCGCTCCACCACATGCGCCAGGGGCAAATACGACAGCATGCGGTCTTCCTTGACCATTTGCACCCGGTCAACCCCCCTGCCAATGGCCCAGGCGAAGGTGCCAAAGGTGTGCATCACACCCTTGGGTGTGCCAGTGGTGCCTGAGGTGTAGATCAGGGTAGCGAGTTCGTCAGAAGCGCGTACCACCGTCTCCTTGAGGGGTTTGTTGCGGGCAATGATGGCGTCCCAGCCGTCATAACACTTGATCGCATCGGCCGGCGACAAGGGGTAGCTGATGCACGGCATCTCGCTTGGCACGCCTGGCTTCATCACATGCCAGTCGTCGAGCTTGCCAACAAAGCAGGCGCGCGCCCCACTGTGGGTCAGGATTTGTCGAATCGTGTCATGCGCAAGGGTCGGGTACAAAGGCACCGAAACGTAACCCGCCATCCAGATGGCCAGGTCAGTCATCAGCCACCAAGCGCAATTCTTGGACAAAATTGCAACACGTGCGCCAGGCTCCCACCCTTGGACTTTGAGGTGCGCGGCCATGCGCCGCACCTGATCGCCCACTTGAGCCCAGGTAAAGTCTTGCACCACACCGCCGCCCATCGGCTGCGTCAATGCAATTCGGTCAGGTGACGTCTTTTCCCAGTAATAAAGACGCTGCAAAGCCAGATGGTCAGGTGAAGCAGAGCTCATGATAATTGTCTCCCGTAATTATTAGGGTGTTTGATGGGCCGAAAATTGACCGGGTTCAGTATAGAAAAAGTCGTGGCGCTTGTGAACCCATCGGTGGTTGATTTAGACGCTCCAACTTAAACCGACATGATCGCCCGCCCTTGAAATTCGTCGGCGCCCGGAAACCCACAACTGACAAGACCGGAGACAAGCAAAACAAAATGAGTAACAAACCCGCAACCAGCGCCGACGTCACACCGGAACGGCTTTGTATTGGCATGCATGTGCAGCTGGACATGCCATGGACGGAGCATCCGTTCACCTTCTCCAGTTTCAAGATCAAGACCATGGAGCAGATCGTGACGCTGCAAGCGTTGGGTCTGACCACCATTCACTACAACCCGGCAAAAAGTGACAGCGAGCCGTTGCAGGTTGCCCCTGAGGCGCCGCCGGCACCTGTGGCCCCCTCCTCGCACGAAAACGACCCGCTGTACCTGGCCAAGCGCGCCAGAGTGGAGCGCCTACTCACCCAACAGGCACGGATGGCGGCTGGCGAACGTGAGTTTTTAAGCTCTGCACGCACCGTCAAGGCCATTGGGCAGAACATTTTTGCCAAACCGGAGCAGGCTCGCGAGGATGCGCAGACGCTGGTGCAGGCGATCTCCGACTCGATGCTGACCGATTCAGACATTGCCATCAACCTCATGAAAGACCAGTTTGGGGGTGAGGACGTGTATTTCCATTCACTCAACGTGGCCGTGTTGTCCATGATGCTGGCCAAGGAATTGAAGGCGCCCAAAGAGGTGATCCAACTGCTGGGCGTGGGTGCCCTGTTTCACGACATGGGCAAGCA
>CAISLL010000366.1 GCA_903886165.1 uncultured beta proteobacterium
GCCGCATCCGCCAGCCCGCTAGCATTGCCGGATGAACGCATCCTCCCCTGAGTTCGGCATCGTCATCGTCGGCGACGAAATCCTGTCGGGCAAGCGCGCCGACAAACATTTGCCCAAGGTGATCGAACTGCTCAAGGCGCGCGGTCTGTCGCTGGACTACGCCGAATACGTAGGTGATGACCCTGAACGCATCACCGACGCATTGAAGCGCGCATTGGCCTCCGGTGACGTGGTATTTTCCACCGGTGGCATTGGCGCCACGCCGGACGACCACACCCGTCAATGCGCCGCCCAGGCGCTTGGTGTCCCCCTTGCCTTGCACACGCAAGCAAAAGAATTGATTGAACAGCGCATGCAGGAACTGGCACATGAGCAGGGCAGGGTGTATGACCCGGAACAGGCTGACAACCTGCATCGCCTGAACATGGGCGTGTTTCCGCAGGGTGCACAGATCATTCCAAATCCCTATAACCGGATACCGGGGTTTTATTTCGTCAGGAAGGGTGGTGGTGTTTACTTCGTGCCTGGCTTTCCGGTCATGGCGTGGCCCATGATTGAGTGGGTACTGGACACCCACTACCGGTCATTTTTTACCGCAGAGGCCTGGTTGGAGCGTTCCGTGATCATCTTTGGTGCGATGGAGGCGACGCTCACGCCGTTGATGGAGGCCATTGAACGTGAGCATGCGTGTGTCAAGGTGTTCAGCCTGCCCAGTGTGGATCATCCGCAATTTGGTCGCCACATTGAGCTCGGTGTCAAAGGCGCACCTGGGCAAGTGATGCCAGCCTACATGGCATTGCTGGAGGGGTTGAAGCCGTTTCATCTGAAATTAGGCCCTGAATTGGTGCATTCATGATTAAAGGTTTATCGATGCGACCATACTGCACCTAAATGGTGCATCATGTCGGCGCGTGAACCAAAAAAGACATGTGAAATTCCCTGACACTGCCGGATTGCCGAATTGAAAGCTTTCAAACTCAAGGCAAAATAGAAGCTTTGACAGATCACGCAAGCTGCGTAGGGTCTGGCATAAAAACTGCATTCCCTCTCACCGAAACCCTTTTAACAACGATTCCTTTGGAGTAATCAATGGTCAAGACTGTCGCAGACGTGATGAAGATGGTGAAAGACAATGAAGTCAAGTTTGTTGACTTCCGTTTCACCGATACCCGTGGCAAAGAGCAGCACGTCACAGTGCCTGTGTCCCACTTCGATGAAGACAAGTTCAGCTCAGGTCATGCGTTTGACGGTTCTTCCGTTGCCGGTTGGAAGGGCATTGAAGCATCGGACATGCAACTCATGCCCGACCCCAACACCGCCAACATTGACCCGTTCTTTGAAGAAACTACTCTCTTCATGAGCTGCGACGTGATCGAGCCCACCGACGGCAAGGGTTATGAGCGTGACCCGCGTTCGGTGGCACACCGGGCAGAGGCTTACCTGAAGGCATCTGGCATGGGTGACACCGCCTACTTTGGTCCTGAGCCAGAATTTTTCCTGTTTGACGACGTGCGCTGGAACACCGACATGTCCGGCACATTCTTCAAGATTGACGACTACGAAGCGCCCTGGAACTCGGGCAAGAAGATGGAAGGCGGCAACCGTGGCCATCGTCCCTCCACCAAAGGCGGCTACTTCCCTGTGCCCCCAGTTGACAGCACGCAGGACATGCGCGCTGAAATGTCCCTGATTCTCGAATCCTTGGGTATTCCGGTTGAAGTGTTCCACCACGAAGTGGCATCTCCCGGCCAATGCGAACTTGGCACCAAGTTCAGCACCCTGGTGCAGCGCGCTGACTGGACCCAGGTTTTGAAATACGTGGTTCAAAACGTCGCCAATGCCTATGGCAAGACGGCCACTTTCATGCCCAAACCCATCGTTGGCGACAACGGCAGTGGCTGCCACGTGCACCAGTCCATCTGGAAAGACGGCAAGAACCTGTTTGCCGGTGACGGTTATGCTGGCCTGAGCGACTTTGCCATTTACTATATCGGCGGCATCATCAAGCACGCCCGTGCCCTGAACGCCATTACCAACCCCGGCACCAACAGCTACAAGCGCCTGGTGCCCGGTTTTGAAGCTCCCGTGAAGCTGGCCTACTCGGCCAAGAACCGTTCGGCTTCGATCCGTATTCCCTATGTGGCCAACCCCAAGGGTCGCCGCATCGAGGCACGTTTCCCGGATCCGCTGATGAACCCCTATCTGGGTTTCTCCGCCTTGATGATGGCGGGCCTTGACGGTGTGGAAAACAAGATCCATCCCGGCGAAGCCGCCACCAAGGATCTGTACCACCTGCCACCCGAAGAAAACGCATTGATCCCGACTGTTTGCCACAGCCTGGATCAGGCGTTGGAGTGCCTGGATGCAGACCGTGCCTTCCTGACCAAGGGCGGTGTGTTCACCGACGGTTTGCTCGATGCCTACATTGAACTCAAGATGACCGAAGTCACGCGTTTGCGCATGGCCAC
>CAISLL010000367.1 GCA_903886165.1 uncultured beta proteobacterium
GCGCCCAGCTTTGGCGCCAAGATCAGGCCCGACTTCATTGAAGGCATTGCCAAGGTGAATGGCAAATTTGTGATTCTGCTCAACGTCAAACGGGTGCTGTCTACCGAGGAAATCGGGCAGATGGGCCAAATGGCCGAACACAAAGAAATGGCAGGCTAAGCAGAAAAAATAAATTTAATAGCTACCTACGCTTACCAGACAGGGGATGGATGCAGAAAAGGTTTAGAAAAACCTGAAATGTCAGCTGGACGAAAGTTGGAATTTCTTAATACATCAGAGACAAGCGGATTCACCGCCATCACAGGAGACCATCATGTTCAAAAACCTATCCATCAAATGGAAACTCACCACCCTGGTCGTCATCATGCTGTTGGCCCTCGCGGCCATCGGCACCGCTGGCTACAGCGGCATTCAGTCCCTGGGCCATGCCCTGACCGAGGTTGGCAAGGTGCGCTTGCCATCCATTCAGGGCCTGCTGATTGCCAGTGAAGGGCAGACCGCCGTCAAGTCGGCCACACTGGCCACCGCCATTTTCGAGACCAATTACAAGGCGCAGCAGGAGTTTGCCGGCGTTCTGGAGTTGCGCAAAAAGGCTTGGGCCAATATTGATGCGGGCTTCAAAATCTACGAGCCCTTGCCACAAACCAAAGAAGAAGAGGGTTTGTGGAAAGCCTTTCAGCTGGATTGGACTGACTGGAAACGTGCCGACGACCAGTTGAATGCCACCGTGTCAGCGCTTGCCAGCAACCAGACCGAAGAAGGTCAAAAACTCCTGTTTGTCACGTTTTACAAGCAGTTTCTGGATTCACGACCGCTTTTCAACAAGGCCGAGGCCAGTTTGAACAAGGTCGTGGAGCTCAATGATCGCGTGGCCGACGAAGGCGTCAAGGCGGGTGTGGTGGAGATTGCAGCAGCGCAGCGCAACATGCTGATCATGGCGCTGGTGTCTGTGTTGATTTCAGTGGCCATGGCCACTTACATCACGATGGCCATCACGGGCCCGCTGCATCAGGCGGTGCGGGTCACCAACCGGTTGTCGGAAGGTGACCTGACGGTCAAGATCGACACCCCCTCGAAAGACGAAACCGGGCAAGTCCTGCAAGCCATGAGCAACATGATCGACCGACTCAAGCAGGTGGTGACCGATGTCAATGGCGGCGCACAAGCCTTGGCCAGTGCCTCTGAAGAGGTGAGTGCCACCGCCCAGAGCCTGAGTCAGGCTGCCAGCGAACAAGCCGCCGGCGTGGAAGAAACCTCTGCATCCATTGAGCAAATGACCAGCAGCATTGCGCAAAACACCGAAAACGCCAAGATCACCGACGGCATGGCCAGCAAGGCTGCCACCGATGCCGTGAGCGGAGGTGAAGCGGTGAACGCCACCGTGGATGCCATGAAACAGATCGCCAAGAAGATCGGCATCATTGACGACATCGCAGCACAAACCAACCTGCTGGCACTCAACGCTGCCATTGAAGCCGCCCGTGCCGGTGAACACGGCAAGGGGTTTGCCGTGGTGGCCGCCGAGGTGCGCAAACTGGCTGAGCGCAGCCAGATTGCGGCGCAAGAAATTGGCGAAGTGGCAGGCAACAGCGTGGCGCTGGCCGAAAAAGCCGGCAAACTGCTGGCCGAGATCGTGCCCAACATCCGCAAGACCTCTGACCTGGTGCAGGAAATTACCGCAGCGTCGAATGAGCAGAGCAGCGGCGTCGGTCAGATCAACGCTGCCGTGGGCCAGTTGAACACCACCACCCAGCAAAACGCCTCCAGCTCAGAAGAACTGGCAGCCACCAGCGAAGAGATGAGTGGCCAGGCCGAGCAACTGCAACAAACCATGTCGTTCTTCAAGCTCGAC
>CAISLL010000368.1 GCA_903886165.1 uncultured beta proteobacterium
GTGATAGCTATCAATTTATTCAAAAAGATGATCAGGCATTACCTGGCAATGTGCCAGTTTTTTTTACCACGGCGTAACGCGCCAAGGTTTTGGCGCGGGCTTGGTCATGCTGCACCACGGGCTGTGGGTAATCCACGCCGAGCGTGACGCCTGCTGCCTGCAATTCAATTGGTTTGGCCAGCCAGGGCGCGTGAATGGCCTTATTCGACAGCTTGGCCAGCTGCGGCAGGTAGCGGCGAATGAACTTGCCTTGAGGGTCAAACTTTTCACTTTGGCTGATGGGGTTGAAGATGCGAAAGTAGGGCTGCGCATCACAGCCGCTGGAGGCCACCCACTGCCAGCCACCGTTGTTGGCGGACAGGTCAAAGTCGTTGAGCTTTTCCTCAAAATAACGCTCACCCCAGCGCCAGTCCAGCCCCAGGTCTTTCACCAGAAAGCTGCCCACCACCATGCGCAGGCGGTTGTGCATGTAGCCAGTCTGGTTGATTTGTGCCATGGCCGCATCCACCAGCGGGTAGCCGGTCTGGCCCTTGCACCAGGCCTCAAACAGCACCTCTGCGTGAGGGCCGCTCTCCCATTGAATGGCATCGTATTCGGGCTTGAAGGCGCCGTTTGCCACATGGGGAAAGTTGGCCAGAATCGCAAAGTAAAAATCACGCCACACCAGCTCACTCAGCCACACCGTTGCACCCTGGCTACCCGCGGCTTGGCGCTGCAAGGCGATGCGCACCAGTTGGCGAATCGACACCGTGCCAAAACGCAGGTGCACGCCCAGATAACTGGGGCCTTTGACGGCCGGAAAATCGCGCGTGGCGTGGTAGTCGTCCATGCGCTCAAAAAACGCTTCAAACAAGGCCTGTCCACCCAGTGCGCCGGTGGGGATTTTCAGGCTGGACAGGTTGGTGGCTTCAAACCCGATGTCGGTCAGACTGGGCACCGGTTGCTGGTATCCGGCGGGTCGCTCAGCTAACCGGGATGCCAATGGCGCGCTGTCAAACGTGCCCACATCCTGCGCGGCCACGCGGGCCAGCCAGTTGTTTTTGTAGGGGGTGAACACGCCATAGGGGGTGCCGGATTGGGTCAAAATCTCCCGGCCTTCATAAATCACCTGGTCCTTGCAGGTGAAAAACGCGCAACCGGCCTCGGCCAGGGCGCTCTGCACGCGGGCGTCACGCGCGAGCGCTTGGGGCTCGTAGTCGCGTGCGGCAAACACCGCCTGCGCCTTCAATTCAGATGCCAGCTTCACGATCTCCTCGCTGGCCACGGCGTGGCACACGATCAGCCCGGCGCCGGCTTTGCCGCTCAGTTCGCGCAAGCTGGCGTCCAGTTCCACCAGAGATTCGCGGATGAATTCCACCCGCCTATCCAAGCGCGGCAGGCCCGCCAGAATGTCGGTGTCGAAGATGAAGACACAGTGAACCTGGGCACATTGGCTCAGTGCCAGGTGCAGCGCGGCGTTGTCCGAGGTGCGCAAATCGCGGCGAAACCACATCAGGCCGGTGTCAAAAGTTGATTGCATGCGCATCGCTAAAATTGGTCCATGTCTATTGAGTCTGCCCCTACAAACCTGACGAATCATTTTCTGATCGCCATGCCTGGCCTGCAGGACCCGCTGTTTGAGCACAGTGTCGTTTATCTATGCGAGCACAGTTCACGCGGGGCCTTGGGGCTGGTCATCAACAAACCCTGCGAGATCGACATGAAAGGCCTGTTTGACAAGGTTGACCTGCCCTTGACTCGCCCTGACCTGCAAAAGGCACCGGTTTTTTATGGTGGCCCGGTGCAAACTGAACGCGGTTTTGTGCTGCATGAGGCCACCTTCAGCGGCTCGGAGCAACCCGAGCAACCGGTTTATGCCAGCACCATGGTGATCCCCGGCGGGCTTGAGATGACCACCTCGCGCGATGTGCTGGAAGCCATCTCGACCGGCAGCGGGCCACGCAAGGTGTTGATCTCATTGGGTTACGCGGCCTGGGGCGAGGGACAACTGGAGTCTGAGCTGGGTGAAAACAGCTGGCTCACGGTCGAAGCTGATGCGCGGCTGATTTTCGAGACCCCGGTGTCTGAGCGTTATGCGCAAGCGCTCAGATTGCTTGGCCTGGAGCCCTGGATGTTGTCAAGTGATGCGGGTCACGCATGAGCAGCGCAGCAACAGACAGTTCCAGTATCAACCCGCAACCTGTGGTGCCATTGCATTTGCAGACCTTTCTGGCGCTCGACTTCGGCCTCAAACGCACCGGTTTTGCAGTGGGCAACCGGCTCATGCGCACGGCGCAACCACAGGGCACGATCACTGCCGAAGGCAATGCCCGCTTTGACAAGGTGGCGCAACAGCTCAAAACCTGGCAGCCCGACGCGCTGGTGGTGGGCGTGCCGTTTCACCCGGACGGTGCGGCCCATGAAAACACGGTGAGGGCGCGCCGCTTTGCCCGTCAATTGCATGGCCGCTTCAATTTGCCGGTGTTTGAGGTGGACGAGCGCTACACCACCACCGAAGCCCGCGCCAGCGGCGCACGTGACGCCGACGCGGCCGCTGCCTGCATCATTCTTGAACAATTTTTAAGGAGTCTCCCATGAGCTTGTTGGCACTGGATGCCGAGGCGCTGTATGCCGACCTGGCGCAGCACGTCAGGGGATTGATCACACCGCAAACCTACCTGCTGGGTGTGGCCTCAGGCGGCGTCTGGCTGGCCGAGCGCCTGCAAAAAGACCTTGGGCTAGAGCCGTCGATCGGCGTGATTTCGTCGGCCATGCACCGTGACGACTTTGCCCGCCGGGGCATGACCATGGCGGCCCAAACCAAGATCCCGTTCGATGTGAACGGGGCCCAAGTGCTGCTGCTTGACGATGTGCTGTTCACCGGACGCACGGTGCGTGCCGTGCTCAACGAGTTGTTTGACTTTGGCCGCCCGGCCAGTGTCAAGCTGGCGGTGCTGGTGGATCGCGGTGGGCGTGAGCTGCCCGTGCAGGCCGACCTGTGCGCCGCACGCATCACCTTGCCTGCCACCCAGTCGCTGGCGCTGGCGCGCAGTGAATCAGGCAAGTTTAGTTTCAATGTGAAAGACATCTAGCCATGCTGTACAAGCGCAACCCGCAGCTCAACAAAAACGGCGAGCTGATCCATCTGCTGTCGACCGAGGGTCTGCCCAAAAGTATCTTGACCCAGGTGCTCGATACCGCTGCCAATTTTGTTTCGGTGAGTGACCGTGAAGTCAAGAAAGTACCATTGTTGCGCGGCAAGAGTGTTTTCAACCTGTTTTTTGAAAACTCGACCCGCACCCGCACCACTTTTGAGATTGCCGCCACCCGCCTCTCGGCCGACGTGATCAACCTGGACATTGCGCGCTCCTCTGCCTCCAAGGGCGAGTCTTTGCTGGACACCATCGCCAACCTGAGCGCCATGGCCGCCGATATTTTTGTGGTGCGCCACAGCGAATCCGGCGCACCCTACCTGATTGCCCAGCATGTGGCGCCGCATGTGCATGTGGTCAACGCCGGTGACGGCCGCCATGCGCACCCGACGCAGGGCCTGCTCGACATGTACACCATTCGCCA
>CAISLL010000369.1 GCA_903886165.1 uncultured beta proteobacterium
GAGGTGAGGTGTTTTGGCTTGTATCGCGGGCTGTCAGCGTTACATCAGCATGGTGTTGCGAATCAGTCCCACCGCAAGACCTTCTATCTCGAAAGGTTCGCCTGGCTCGACGACGATGGTTTGGTAGTCAGGGTTTTCCGGGTGCAACTCAATCAGGTTGTTATGGCGCATGAAGCGTTTCACGGTGACTTCATCACCCAGACGGGCAACGACGATCTGGCCATTTTTTGCATCACGGGTGGTTTGCACCGCCAGCAGGTCGCCGTCCATGATGCCGGCATCACGCATCGACATGCCGCGTACTTTCAGCAGGTAATCAGGCTTGCGCTGAAACAGGCTGTCTTCGACGTAAAAGGTTTTGTCTACGTGCTCTTGCGCCAGGATCGGTGACCCCGCAGCCACCCGGCCAATCAGGGGCAGGGCCAACTGTGCGAGGCCGGAGATGGCCGATGAGATTGGCTTGCTACGTGACTCGTTGATGGCGCGCAGGGAGTCGTCACCCAGGCGAATGCCGCGCGAGGTTCCGCTGACCAGCTCAATGGCGCCCTTGCGCGCCAGCGCCTGCAAATGCTCTTCTGCGGCATTGGCCGACTTGAATCCCAGCTCTGCAGCAATTTCGGCCCGTGTGGGTGGCGCACCGGTGCGAGCAATGGCGCGCCCGATAAGATCGAGAATCTGCTGCTGGCGGTCAGTGAGCTTGGGTCTGGTGAACATGTGGACTCCTGTGAGCGGCGAAAGACAAACAAGGCTGGGTTGGAGCGGATGTTTGGTAAAACCAAAACACTGTTTTCCTATCCAGTAACTGTATTTTTAACCAGTTTTTGAAAGTCTGCAAGTGGTATCTGATCAAAATTTGAAAAAAATCGTTGTGTTGGGGACAGGTGGCACCATTGCCGGCACCTCCAGCGACGCGTCTGACAACATAGGCTATACCGCCGCGCAAGTCGGTGTGGCGCAGTTGCTGGCCGAGGTGCCAGGCCTGACAGGGGTGTTGGCCGGGCACACCTTGCTGAGTGAACAGGTGGCACAGGTCGACAGCAAGGACATGGGTTTTGTTGTCTGGCAAGCCCTGGCACAGCGTGTCAGGCACCATTTGTCCAATGCTGATGTGGCGGCGGTGGTGGTCACCCATGGCACCGACACCCTGGAAGAAACGGCCTTTTTCTTGCAGTCGGTGCTGCCTGCTGCCCTGATCAACGCCAAGCCTGTGGTGTTGACTGCTGCCATGCGCCCTGCCAGCAGCCTGTCACCAGACGGCCCGCAGAACCTGCTGGACGCTGTGGCGGTGGCCCTTGCAACTGGCGCGCACGGGGTGGTGGCAGTCTGTTCGGGCACAGTGCACAGTGCACTGGATGTACAAAAAAGCCACACCTACAGGCTGGACGCATTCAGTTCAGGGGATGCCGGCCCAGTCGCATATGTCGAGGAAGGACAATTGAGGTTGTTAAGAAATTGGCCTATAGCCCATGCAGAATATTTGCATGAAGCTATCGAAAAGATACTTGTTACGGTGGACTGGCCGCGCGTGGAGATTGTGATGAATTACGCGGGCGGCAGTGGCGCAGTGGTGGATGCCATGCTGCAAACAGCCCCTGGCACCACAGCTTTGCGGGGCGTGGTGGTCGCTGCCACTGGCAACGGCACGCTCCATGTCGATCTGGAAGCCGCGTTGCGCCGGGCGCAGGCGCAAGGGGTCCGTGTGGTGCGTGCGAGCCGTTGCGCCAATGGGCGGGTGTTGCCGACGGCTGTTGCAGAGTTTGCGCATTCCGCAGGCTTGTCCCCCGTCAAAGCCAGAATTGCACTGATGCTGGACCTGATGCTGCGCTGACTGATTGCCGCTGGGGTACTGCGCCTACACGCGCTCGCGAGGTTTCAGCAAACCCATCGACAAGGACGTGCCAAACAAAATTACGGCACCACACATCAGCATCCAGGCGGTGACCGCTTCGTCCAGAAAAATCACGCCGTAGACCATGGCAAACACCGGAATCAGGAAGGTCACGGTGAGTGCACCCGCTGCGCCCACCCTGTCGATCAGCCTGAAATACAACACATACGCCACACCGGTACAGAGTACGCCTACGGTCAGCAATGCAAGCCAGGCGGTGACGCCAGGCGCCTGACTTGGCCAAAACAAAAGCGTGGGCACAGCCAGCCCAAGGGTGGCGCCGACCTGGCTGCCGGTGGCAATCACCAGCGAAGGCTGGCCGCTGAGGTAACGTTTGGCAAAACTGGCGGCCAGGCCGTAACACAGGCAGGCGCCCAAACACGCCAGCACGGCCCAGCCCGTCACCAGGCCCGAGGCATTTGGCTCGAAGCTGGCCTTGCCTGAGGCCAGCAGCGCCACGCCCACAAAGCCAATCAACAGGCCCACGATCTTCATGCCATGCGGTCTGTCCTTGAGCCAGAGCCATGCCACCAGAGCGCCAAACAGCGGCACGGTAGCGTTCAGCAAGGATGACAGCCCGGTGCTGATGGACTGCAGGGCGTAGGCGTAGAGCGCGAACGGAATGCCAGAGTTCAACAGCCCCAGAAAGAAAATCTTTTTCCAGTGCGCACGCAAGGCAGACAACTGGCCGCGCGCCACCAGCAGCGGCATCAAAAACAGCGCGGCAATGGCCACCCGCACGCCGGCGGTTGGCAAGGCGCCAAATTCGCCCACACTCAAGCGGGTGAACAAAAAAGAGGCGCCCCAAATGGCGGCCAACAACACAAATTCAGCAAGCCAGGATGTGGTGGGGTGAGATGAATTCAAAGTGCGCCTTCAAGATGCAGCAAGGCGGTTTTGCGCGCCAGTCCGCCTGCGTAGCCAGTCAGCGCCCCGCTGGCGCCGACCACGCGGTGGCAAGGTAGGATGATACTCAAGGGGTTGCGGCCCACGGCGCCACCCACGGCGCGTATGGCGGCAGGTTTTCCAATGCGCGCACTCAGGGACTTGTAGCTGCAGGTTTGTCCGCGCCCAATGCCCAGCAGGGCTTGCCACACGGTCTGCTGAAATGCGGTGCCGGTTGTCAGGTCCAGCGGCAGCTCAAAACTGATGCGTTGCCCGGCGAAATACTGGGCCAGTTGCTGCGCTGCCTGTTGCAGCACGGGATGCTCGGGCGAGAGCATATAGCCTGTCAGGTCCGGCTGGTGCGCCTGACCGTCAAACCAGACCCCGACGAGGCTTTGCCCGGCGACCGCCAACTGGATCGGGCCGAGCGGGCTGGTGACTTGCATGCATTCA
>CAISLL010000370.1 GCA_903886165.1 uncultured beta proteobacterium
CTGGTCACCGCCGAGTCGCACAAGACCAATATCATTGATGCCGCGCAGGCCGGTGCCGATGGCTACATCCTCAAGCCCTTCAACGCAAACACCCTGAGCAAGAAGATTGAAGGCATATTCGAGCGCAGGGTGCTGGCATGAAGGCAGCGCCTGCCTGCATCGTTCAGCGCTGTATGTCATGCCGAACCACAAGGTTGGCACATCGCGTTTTATAGGTTCACCAAGAGTTAAGTCAAATGCCACCTGTTGCTGTTGAAAAATCTTTTTGTACCACCCGTGAGGCATCCACACTGCTGGGTGTGTCGGTGGGCACGGTCCAGCTCTGGGTTGAAAGCGGTTTGCTGCAAGCATGGAAGACTGCGGGAGGGCACCGTCGTGTCATGCGTGACTCGGTCGAAAGCCTGCTTCACAAAGCACCCCAACCCCTCCTGGCCCAGACCAATGACAGTGTGTTGCCCAACCAGCCGCGCAAGCTCCATGTGATGGTTGTCGAAGACGATGCGGCCCTGCTGCGCTTGTACCAAACCAACTTGTCACGCTGGCCCATGCACCCCAAAGTCACCTGTGTGGACAATGCCGTGTCGGCCCTGATGATGCTCGGACGCGGTGGCCCGGACTTGCTCATCGCCGACTTGAACATGCCGGGGATGGACGGTTTCAGCATGTTGCGCGTGCTCAGCAAAGCCCCTGAAATGGCCCACACCACCATCGTGGTGGTCTCTGGCCTGGATGCCGGTGCCATTGCCGTGCGTGGCGGTTTGCCTGAAGGCATTGAGGTTTTGAGCAAGCCTATCCCGTTCGACCGTCTGGTCGACATTGCAGTTGACCTGGTCAAACAAGGCAGTTTTCAGTTGCCGCGTCTCTGACTCACAGGCTTCACCCATCATGCGAATGCGACACCTGTTTCTTCCCCTGGAGCTGGCGCAAGCTGGCATGGTGCTGAGCCAGCCCACCCAGGTGGTTCACAGAGGTTTCTTGAGTTTGACACTGCCGACAGGGCACACCCTGACCGAAGAAAACCTCAGCCAGCTCAGCGCGCACCACGCCGAATTCATTTACATCGATCAGGTGGACGATCGCAGCGACGAGCAAGTGGCCGTCGATGTTGCCCACGCTGCTGGGCGCGTGTTGACCCTCTTTGACGGCACTGACCTCAGTGACACCAATATGGCCAATTTTTTTGACCAAGTGCTGGCCTACCGGAGCGCATGATGAACAGCGCAACCTTGACCCGCGAACTGGTCATCAAAGGCAGCCGTAGCCTACCCAGCTTTCCCGTTGTTATTACTCAAATACTTGCCGCGTTAGACGACCCCGATGGCAATTTTGACTTTCTGGTGGGTGCCATCAGTCGCGATCCGGTCATCAGCGCCCGTGTGCTTTCGGTGGCCAACACCGCGGCCACGCGCGGAACCCGAGACGCTGAGGTCTGCGACATCGCCATGGCCACCGCGCTCATTGGCATCAACCGGGTGCGCCACATCACGCTCATCAGCAGCCTCAGCACCTTCGTTGCTGGCGCGAGTCGCAGCGGAATGCCTTCAAGTTTTTGGCAGCACAGTGTGGCAGTGGGGGTCTGTTGCGAAGAGCTGGCACGGCACACCATTGCGCCGGTGGCTCCAGCCACAGCGCTGGTGGCCGGCCTGCTGCATGACATCGGCCAGCTCTGGCTTTACCACTTCAACGCCCAAGCGGCGCAAGCCTGCTGGCGCGAGGCAACCGCCCAGGCCATCGGCGTTGACGTGCTGGAACGCAAATACTTTGGCGTGGACCACTGCCTCATTGGCGCCTGGCTGGCCGAATCCTGGCACTTGCCAGCAGACATCGTCGCTGCCATCGGTGGCCATCACCAGCCCGAAGCAGCGCCTGCCATCACGCTGGTAGCCCTGGTCCATGTGGCTGAAGTCCTGAGCAATG
The DNA here is from genome assembly GCA_903886165.1 of uncultured beta proteobacterium. GTDB lineage: Bacteria > Pseudomonadota > Gammaproteobacteria > Burkholderiales > Burkholderiaceae_C > Rhodoferax. Next base: position 1,918 of record CAISLL010000370.1, read on the forward strand.
CGCTCGACCTGACTGGCCGCACAGAAAACCGCGTCAGCTACCTGTCCAGCACCGCTTGTGAGCAGTTGGGCCTGGTCTGGAACGACGACATCCGCGCACTGTTTGGCCGCATCGACGCGCGCAGTAGCCATGCCAATGCGTTTTTTGCAACGCCAACCCTCATTTAACAGGAACGCCACCATGCACACCATCCTCATCGTTGACGACCACTCTGACATTCGCCGCCTGCTCAGCATCACGCTTGGCAAAGAGTTCCAGATCATAGAAGCTGAAGACGGCGCCAGTGCCCTTGAAGCCATTCACCACTACCATCCCAAGGCCGTGTTGCTGGACGTGATGATGCCCGGTGAACTTGATGGCCTGCAGGTGCTGGATGCCATCAAGGCCGACCCTGCCACCTGCGACACCCTGGTGGCCATGATCACCGCACGGGGTCAGTCTGCCGACCATGACGACGCTCGAAAGCGCGGTGCCGATGCCTACTTCATCAAACCGTTCAGCCCCTTGCAAGTGGTGGCCTGGGTCAGGAGTCACCTGAAATGACGCTCGCCGCATCCGCCAACAGCCTCACGCTGCTTGAAACCACGCGCGAGGACCTGCACCATCAGCTTTACCGCTATGCACAAGACATGCAGGACTTGATGGGCCAGCACGTCGCACTGCAACAG
>CAISLL010000371.1 GCA_903886165.1 uncultured beta proteobacterium
AAACGTATGGGTTGTTGGCACCTTACTGACTTGAACTTCCCGCAACCCGCTTTTCGTCGCGGTCGACTTTCGCCGTCAAGTCGGCCCTCAATCTGCTAGGTCCTTTGACTTGCCCTCGCATCATATAAGGTGCAAGCCGCAGGTCGTTAAAATTGCACGCTTCCAAAAGGTCCATTCATGAGCTTAATTCCCGCCACCATCCTCACCGGCTTTCTTGGCTCCGGCAAAACGACGTTGTTGAAACGCGTGCTGCAAGAGGCCCACGGCCAGAAAATCGCCATCATTGAAAATGAATTTGGCGAAGAAAACATCGACAACGACATTCTGGTGACTGACTCCAAAGAGCAGATCATCCAGATGAGCAACGGCTGCATTTGCTGCACCATCCGCGAGGACCTGCGCGAGGCCCTGCAACTGCTGGCGGCGAAAAAGCGCCAGGGGCTGCTGGATTTTGACCGTGTAGTGATCGAAACCACCGGCGTGGCCGACCCCGGCCCGGTGGCGCAGACGTTTTTCATGGACGACGAGATTGCAGAGAGTTATCTGCTCGACTCGATCCTGACGCTGGTGGATGCCAAACACGCCAGCCAGCAACTTGACGACCGCCAGGAGGCACGCCGCCAAGTGGGTTTTGCCGACCAGATATTTATCAGCAAGACTGATCTGGTGTCGGCACAGGAAACTGCGGAGCTGATGCACCGCCTGACACATATGAACCCGCGTGCACCGCAAAAGGCCGTGCATTTTGGTGAGGTGGCGCTGTCGGAGGTGTTTGACCTGCGCGGTTTCAACCTGAATAGCAAGCTTGACATTGACCCGGATTTTCTGAAAGAAGATGCGCACGCTCATGACCATGCGGGTCACGACCACGCCCCCGGCGAGACCTGCAACCACCCCGACCATGCACATGACCACGGCACGGCGCAGGGCCACCACCACGCGCATGATGACGATGTGAAGAGTTTTGTGTTCCGTTCCGATCGGGCCTTTGATCCGGCCAAGCTGGAGGATTTTCTGGGTGCCATCGTCAACATTTACGGCCCGCGCATGCTGCGTTACAAGGGTGTGCTGTTCATGCAGGGCACTGATCGCAAGGTGATCTTCCAGGGTGTTCACCAGTTGATGGGCAGCGACCTCGGGCCCGCCTGGGGCAAGGACGAAAAGCCTTGCAGCAAGATGGTGTTCATTGGCATTGACCTGCCCAAGGATATTTTTCTGCAGGGCATGTCGCAGAGCCTGGTTTAGGTCGATGCCCTGATTCGGAGCAAGAAGTCGCATGTTTGGCTCACTTTTGCAATTATTTGGATTCCCGCCTGCGAAGCCTGTACACTCGCGCCCCGACAAAGAGACCTTGCCAGTGACAGCCCCGACGGCGTCCAAGGCGGGCAAAGTCAAAAAGGTGGAGGTTGCCGTCCCGGCGCAGCCCGTTCAGGAAAAACCTGTCAGGAGGACCCCAGTGAAAACGCAAGTCGTCAAGAAAAAAACAAGTGCCGAACCGGTTGCTGTGGTCAGCAAGCCAGTCAAGGCAAGCAAACCCGTGTCGCCTGCCAAGGCTGCACCCAGTCAGGCGAAGCCGGGCAAAACTGCCGCGCCTGTGGTCGCCAAAGCCGCGCCAAAGGCGGCTACCAAGGCCTCTACCAAGCCCGATTCCCCTCCCGCCAAGCCGGCGCCGACAAAGAAAGTGGCGGCCAAAGCCACGCCTGTGGTGCAGCCGGTTTTATCCCCCTTAAAGAAGAAGACTGAAGCAGTGAGCACTCAAACCCCAGTTTTACCGAAAGCCATCACCGATCCGGCACCTGTAAAGCCTGCCGTGAAATCCGCCGGCCCTGAACTTCAAATGACGCCCTCCGGTGTGCCGGTGCGCACTGGTCGCCCATCATCGCGTCTGGCACAGTTGACCGTCCCATCCATGGCGCAGTCCGTGGCGTCCACAGCGGCAAAGGCCAGCTTTACCAGGATCGCTGCACCGCAGCCCATCGTGCCGCCGCTGGCTTCGGCGACGAAACGGGATCCGAAACTGGCCGATAACTGGAAGAACAAGCCGGTGGCTGAATTGACCGACGCTGAAGTCATTGCCATGCCGGAAGATGCGTACATGAATGAAACCCAGTTGGCGTATTTCCGGTTGAAACTGGTGGCTTTGAAAAAAGACATTCTCAGCAACGCTGGTGAGACCACCGAGCATTTGCGTGAAGACACGGTGGTGGTGCCAGACCCGGCAGACCGCGCCACCATTGAAGAAGAGCATGCACTGGAATTGCGCACCCGTGATCGCGAGCGCAAGTTGCTCAAGAAAATCGAGCAATCGATCGGCCTGATTGACTCAGGTGATTACGGCTACTGCGACGAAACTGGTGAGCCGATCGGGGTCGGGCGCTTGTTGGCAAGGCCGACTGCCACGCTGTCGCTTGAGGCGCAGCAGCGCCGCGAACTCAAGCAAAGAATGTTTGGTGACTGATGAAACACCAGCCGCTGTTTGGCTCTGACAGCTATGGCAACTCAGGACAATAACCCGGGCTTGCTGTCCAAGGTCGCGCGATTCGTGCGCAATCCAACCAAGGATTGGGCAGACCTGGACAAGCCTGACAGCATTCAGGACGGCGACCCCAGCAAGGAGGCACTCAAGTTGGTAATTGAGCGCAAGCGCCACGATGACGGGGTGCGAAAGCGCGAGTTTGCGCAATTGCGCAAACTGCGTCAGGCGTCGCCTTCTGTCAAGGCAGAGTTGGCGCAAGGCCTGTCCTCATTTCGCAGCACGGGCGGTGGCATTGATGATGACGTGAAAGAGCGCGCCTCGACACTGAAAAAGATTGACGAAATCGAAGCCCAGATGTCGCGCCAGTGGTGGAAAAACCGCTCTGGCGCCGTGCCACAGGCCCCCGTTAGTCCGCAAGGCAGCGCAACCCTGGCGCATGATGATTTTCCCTCTACCCAGTCATCGCGCCTGTCGTCCACGGCGCAGGGGGCGGTGACGCAGATGAGTGGTTCTGCAGCGTTTGATTTTCTTGCGACCGAACCTGGTGCCCGGAGCGTGCCCAATGGGGATGGTGACGGCTTGTCTGTGCACAATGGGTTTTCCCATTCCAAGATGTTGTCGGTGGATCTGGGGCAAAGCCTGTCAGACCCCGACATGGAGGAGGCAGCCATTCGTTATGCCAATGGCGACGATGTTGGTGCCGAGGCGGCTCTGCAGACAGCCCTGCAGTTGCCTGACGCGAAGCCAGAGATGGTGGAAGCATGGGCCGCGGCCCTGCTTGATTTGTACAGGAGCACCGGACAGCTGGCCAATTTTGAGCGCATGGCGCTGAACTACGCCAGGCGTTTTGGACGCTCTGCGCCTGCGTGGGCACTGGTCGCAAGACCTGCGGCTGGCCTTGCATCCGCCCTGTCGCCTTCGGCAACGGTTCGGTCTGCGGCGCCCACCGGGCTGCGCTGGGAGAGTCCGGTTGAGCTGGATGATGCAGCTGTCGCCCGTTTGCGCACCTTTGTGCGGCCTTCCGGGGTCACCTATGTCTTGAATTGGCGTCCGGTGCAGCGCATGACGACCACGGCTGCCAGCCACTTGGCCGACTTGTTGAGTGATTGGTGCAATCTGCCGTTGACGCTTTGTTTTGAGGGTGCCGAATCACTGGACCGCCTGGTAACCAGTCAAACACCTAGTGGTGACCGGTTGGTGCCTCGGCATTTTTGGCAGCTCCGCTTCGATGCCTTGCGTCTGCTGCGCAAGCAGGATGATTACGAGTTGGCGGCGCTTGATTTTTGTGTCACTTATGAAGTCTCGCCGCCGCCCTGGCGAGAGCCAATTTGCCAGCGTGTGGATGGCATACAGGTCGGCTCGCCGTCCCTGCCGGACCCGGTGGTGACCACCAGCAGCGGTGCGCTGGCGCTTTCGGGAGAAGTGCTGGGGGATGTCTCGGGCATCTTGGCGCAGTGGCAACAAGGCGCGGCTGAGCGCAGCGTTTGGGAAGTGTCCTGCGGGCAATTGGTCAGGGTGGATTTTTCAGCGGCAGGTGGATTGTTGAACTGGGCAGCCCACGTCTCGGCGCAAGGCGGACGCGTCGTGTTCCTCGAGGTGCCGCGCCTGGTTGCAGCCTTCTTCAACCTCATTGGCATCAATGAACACGCGCAAGTGACTGCGCGAACCAACTGAGTCTTTATGGAACAATTTCACGGAACCACAATCATCAGCGTGCGTCGCAAGACACCTGAGGGCATGCAGGTGGCGATTGGTGGCGACGGGCAGGTGACTCTCGGCAACATCGTCGTCAAAGGGACGGCGCGCAAGGTGCGCAAACTCTACCACGGCAAGGTGTTGGCGGGATTTGCCGGCGCCACAGCCGATGCCTTCACCTTGTTTGAGCGCTTTGAGGCCAAACTGGAAAAACACCAGGGGCATCTGGTGCGCGCCGCCATTGAACTCACCAAGGACTGGCGCACCGACCGTGTGCTGCGCCGTCTGGAGGCCATGTTGGCTGTGGCTGATCTGGAAGCCTCTCTCATCATCACCGGCAATGGCGACGTGCTGGAGCCGGAAAACGGCATTGTGGCGATTGGCTCGGGCGGCGCCTACGCTCAAGCGGCGGCCATTGCCTTGCTTAACCACACTGAACTGTCGGCGACCGACATGGTCAGGAAATCGCTGGCAATTGCGGGTGAGATTTGCATCTACACCAACATGAACCACACGATTGAATCTCTCTAAAACCTATGTCTTCCCTCACCCCTCAAGAAATCGTCGCTGAACTCGACAAACACATCGTCGGCCAGCAACAGGCCAAGCGTGCGGTAGCCATTGCCTTGCGCAACCGTTGGCGCCGTCAGCAGGTCGAGTCCGACTTGCGTGGCGAGATCACCCCAAAAAACATCTTGATGATCGGACCGACCGGGGTGGGCAAGACGGAGATCGCACGCCGTCTGGCGCGCCTGGCCGACGCGCCGTTCATCAAGGTTGAAGCCACCAAGTTCACGGAGGTGGGTTACGTTGGCAAGGACGTCGACGCCATCATTCGGGACCTGGCCGACATTGCGGTGAAACAGACCCGTCAGGCAGAAACAAAAAAGGTGCGTGCGCGCGCCGACGACGCGGCTGAAGACCGCGTGCTCGACATCCTGATTCCGCCGGCACGCCAGGAGTTTGGCGTGGTTCAAAGCACCGAGCCGGAAAGCACGGCGCGCCAGACCTTCCGCAAGAAGCTGCGCGAAGGGCAGCTTGATGACCGTGAGATCGAGCTCGATGTGGCGCAAGCCGCGCCACAACTGGAGATCATGGGCCCCGCGGGCATGGAGGAAATGACCGAGCAGCTGCGCGGCATGTTCGGCCAGATCAACCAGAGCAAGAAACAGAAGCGCAAACTGAAAATTGCGGAAGCGCTGAAAGTGCTGGCTGAAGAAGAGGCGTCCAAGCTGGTCAACGATGACGAGAT
>CAISLL010000372.1 GCA_903886165.1 uncultured beta proteobacterium
GGACGGCACCGGTCAGTCGCGACTGCACACCGGCATTGGTTTTCTTGACCACATGCTCGATCAGATCGCCCGCCACGGACTGATTGACATCGACATCGACGCCGAGGGCGATCTGCACATAGACGGTCACCACACCGTGGAAGACGTCGGCATCACTTTAGGGCAAGCCGTTTACAAGGCGGTCGGCGACAAAAAAGGCCTGCGTCGTTACGGCCATGCCTATGTGCCGCTGGACGAGGCCTTGAGCCGGGTCGTCATCGATTTTTCAGGCCGCCCCGGTCTGGTGATGGATGTGCCGTTTACCAGTGGCATGATCGGCACTTTTGACACCCAGCTGATGCACGAGTTCTTCCAGGGTTTTGTCAACCACGCCTTGGTCACGCTGCACATTGACAACCTCAAGGGTGTCAATGCCCACCACCAGGCAGAAACCGTCTTCAAGGCCTTTGGCCGTGCCCTGCGCGCCGCCATCGAGCTGGATCCGCGCGCCCTGGGGCAGATTCCCTCAACCAAGGGCTCCTTGTAGTTTTATGCAACAAATTGACCTGTAGACCCTTTGGTTATTTGACACGCAGCTATGAATTTAATGGTAAAAGTAGATCGCTCAAAAAAGGTGGCCGTGGTCGATTACGGCATGGGCAATTTGCGCTCGGTGTCACAAGCGGTGCAAGCAGCAGCCGTTGGCACTGGTTTCGAGGTGGTCATCACGCAAGACCCGGATGTCGTGCGCGCGGCTGACCGTGTGGTGCTGCCCGGCCAGGGCGCCATGCCGGACTGCATGCGTGAGCTGCGCGAATCCGGCCTGCAAGCCTCGGTGCTTGAAGCTGCGGCCAGCAAACCCCTGTTCGGTGTCTGCGTCGGCATGCAAATGTTGCTTGACCACAGCGCCGAGGGCAACACGCCAGGTTTGGGCCTGATCCATGGCGAGGTCATCAAGTTCGAGTTGGCCGGCAGGTTGCAAGAAGACGGCAGCCGCTACAAGGTGCCACAAATGGGTTGGAACCAGGTCTGGCAGACCCGGCACGCTGGCACCGTGCACCCGGTCTGGGGTGATGTGCCTGATGGCAGTTACTTCTACTTTGTGCACAGTTTTTTCGCCAAACCGTCGGATGCGCGCCACAGCGCGGGGGAAACTGATTACGGTCAGCGCTTTTCGTCGGCCATTGCGCGTGATAATATTTTCGCCACACAATTCCATCCTGAAAAGAGTTCTGAACACGGCTTGAGCCTTTACCGCAACTTCCTCCACTGGAATCCCTGACCCTGCTGTTCTGTCCGATGCGCCCTGCCGTCGCCCTGTTGTCTCTTGTTCAAACCCCGCCTGCGCGTCGCCAAGTGGCCCGTGCTGGTGCCGTTTGACACCCATCTCCCCTCATCTTTCACCCCCAGTCCCATGCATCATGCTTTTAATTCCCGCAATCGATCTTAAAGACGGCCACTGCGTGCGCCTGCAACAAGGCGACATGAACCTCTCCACCATCTTCAGCGAAGAGCCTTCGGTGATGGCGCGCAGTTGGGTGGACAAGGGTGCGCGGCGCGTTCACCTGGTCGATTTGAATGGGGCATTTGCCGGACAGCCGAAAAACGAAGCGGCGATCCGCAAGATTCTCAAGGCCGTTGGCAGCGAGGTTGATGTGCAGCTGGGTGGTGGCATCCGTGACCTTGACACCATCGAGCGTTACCTGGATGCGGGCCTGCGTTACGTCATCATCGGCACCGCCGCGGTGCGCAATCCCGGGTTCTTGCAGGATGCCTGCACCGCGTTTGGCGGCCACATCATCGTCGGTCTGGATGCCAAGGACGGCAAGGTCGCCACCGACGGCTGGAGCAAGCTGACGCGCCAC
>CAISLL010000373.1 GCA_903886165.1 uncultured beta proteobacterium
GCTGTGGTTGATGGCGCGGTTGCTGGCCAGGTCGTGGCCCAGCGGCTTTTCAAGCACCACCCGGGTCTGCGGCGTGTTCAGGCCGGCGGCGGCGAGTTGCAGGGCGATGGTGGTGAACAGCGTGGGTGCGGTGGCTAGATACATCACCACCGTATCGGCCGGGCGTTGCGCGAGTTTGTCACGCAAATAGGCGTAATGCTCGGGCTTTGACAGGTCCATGCTGACAAACTCCAGCAGCCTGGAAAAGCGCTCGAATTCTTCCACGCTCGGGCGTTTGGCCAGATCCACCTGGTCAAAACGGCTGAGGATCAGGGCGCGGTAACGCTCGTCGCTGAGGTCGTCACGGCCTACACCTATGATGCGGGCCCCGTCGGGCAAGGTTCCGTGTTTGAATGCCTGGAACAGCGCGGGCATCAATTTGCGCCAGGAAAGGTCGCCAGTGCCGCCAAAGAGAACAAGGTCGAAGCTCATGTGGAAAAGTTTATGTTCGGGTTCAAGGGAAGACGTCAAAAAGTGAAGCCGTAATGTAACTTAGTTTCACCAATTTCTGACAAATTGGTAACCTTTGGCGAAGTGTCGAGATTGGCGGCCTGTGCCAGCAATAAATTCCCGGATGAGCAGCGGTGCAGGCACAGGTCGTTTAATCTCTCAAACTTGACGTTGAACTATTGCGCTGACCAGATACAAGAAAGAGTGCCATGACAAATCTCGCTACCCAGGCTTTGACAGCCACCTTCACCCGCCTTTACCGTCTGTCGCACCTGGCTTCTATGGCTGCCTGGGACCAGGCGGCCATGATGCCACCCAAGGGCAGTGAGGCGCGCGCAACGGCGCTGGCCGAACTGCAGGTGTTGATGCACCAGACGCTGACTGGTGCAGAACTTGCCGATCAGTTTCGGGCGGTTGATGGTGTGCCGCTGGACGACGTGGAGCAGGCATCGCTGCGGGAAATGCGGCGCCAGTGGCAACAGGCCAACCTGTTGCCCAATCGATTGGTGGAAGCCCAAAGCCTGGCCCAATCCCGGTGCGAGCATGCCTGGCGCAAACAACGCAAAGAAAACGACTGGCAGGGATTTTTGGAAAATTTCCGTGAAGTTGTGGAGTTGGCCCGCCAGGAAGGCAGTCTGCTGGCTGATGCCGCTGGCACCAGTGTCTACGATGCCCTGATGGACAAATATGAGCCCGGCATGCGTTCTGCGGAGATCGACCGCATTTTTGGCGATGTCAAGGGCTGGTTGCCTGAGCTGATTCGCAAAACCATGGAGAAACAGGCCGCAGACGCCGTGATTGTCCCGCAGGGGCCGTTTCCAATTGATCAGCAACGTGCGCTGGGTCTCAAGATCATGACGCTGCTGGGGTTTGACTTTGAGGCGGGCCGACTCGATGTGTCGACGCATCCGTTTTGTGGTGGCGTGGCTGAAGATGTGCGCATCACCACGCGCTACAGCGAGGACGACTTCATGCGCAGCCTGATGGGCATTGTTCATGAAACCGGCCATGCACGCTACGAGCAAAACTTGCCGCGCGAACAGCTTCATTTGCCGGTGGGACAGGCCCGCTCCATGGGCATTCATGAAAGCCAGAGTCTGTCATTTGAAATGCAGGTGGGCCGTAGCCCGCAATTCTTGGCCCTGATTGCACCGCTGGTGCAACAGCATCTGGGCCAACAGTCTGCGTTTGAGGCCACCAATCTGGCGGCCTTGTTTACCCGCGTGCGGCCCGGTTTCATTCGCGTCGATGCGGATGAGCTCACCTATCCGGCTCATGTGATTTTGCGCTATGAAATTGAGCGCGCCTTGATGGACGGAGAGATCGAGGCCGAAGACATACCGGCGCTGTGGGATGAAAAGATGATGGCCTATCTGGGTGTGGATACGCGCGGCAATTTTCAGCATGGCTGTCTGCAGGACATTCATTGGCCGGGCGGGAGTTTTGGCTATTTCCCAAGCTACACGCTGGGTTCGATGTACGCCGCGCAGTTTTTTGCGTCGATGCGGCGCGCACAACCGAACCTGGACGCCCAGTTGCAGGCAGGCCAGCTGACACCGGTATTCAATTGGCTGGGCCAGCATATCTGGCAGCAGGCAAGCCGCTGGGAGACGGCCGAGCTGGTGACACGCGCCACCGGCGAAACGCTCAACCCGGTCTACTTTCGCCAGCACCTGGAGCGGCGTTACCTCGGGGCTTGAAGGTCTAGCTGAATATCGGCGGGTTTGGGCAAGCTGCGCACATTGCGTATCACCGGATGGCGCCATGCCCAGGCGGCGAGAAGCAGTGCGCTGACACCGCCAAAACCGAGCGCATACCGCAGACCCAGATGTTCACCCAGGTAGCCACCCCAAAGCGCCCCTGGCCCTGCGGGAATCAGGATCAGCCAGCGCATGGTACTGGTCATGCGGCCAAGCAAGGGCTCGGGCGTCACGGCCTGCCGAAGCGCCAGAAAGTTGATAAAGATCAGCACGGCACCCGCGCTGAAACACAGCAGCATGAACACAAACGACACCACACCCCAGGCGTTGGCTGGCGCCAGCGCCAACTGCAGCCAACCAATGCCACAGCTTGCCAGACCAAACACCAGGCAGGGGCCGGGGCCAAAGCGATGCGAGATGCGATGCCCCAGCGTGCTGGCCATCACCGTGCCCACGCCCAGGCCGATGTAGCACAAGCCCACCTGGCGTTCATTCAGCCCGAGTTCACGCGTGGCAAAAAGAATCTGCACCACCATGGCGCTGTGGTGGCACATTTGCCACAGGCCCACCACGAGCGCCAGCGACATCAGCAAACGCTGGCCTGCCACAAAGTGCAGGCCTTCCTTCAATTCATGCACGAAGTGGGCCCGTGTGCTTGTGATGCGGTTTTCCACAACATGCACGCCGCGCAGAATAAGCACGCTGAGGAGCAACAACACAGAGTCTGCCAGTAGCGCCAGCGGTGCTCCCACCAGTTTGATCAGGACGCCGGCAACCCCAGGCCCGGCCACCTCGGCGCCGGATGAGGCCAGGGCGTTCTTGGCGTGGGCTTCCACCAGGCGTTCGCGCGGAACCACTTGGGTCAGGACAATCTGGGCCGCTGTGCCCGCTACTACGAAAATACAGCCAAGCATGAAGGCCACGCCATACATCCATGGCATCGTCAGCCAACCCAGGTACAAGGCCAGCGGCACACTTGCCAGAACCAGCGCGACCAAGCCTTCGCCCACCACATAGACTGGCAATTTGTGAACCCGGTCCAGCCAAACCCCGGTCGGCAGGGAGAGCAATACAAAGGGTGCAATTTCCATGGCGGTCAGCAGTCCCATTTGGGTGGGTGTTGCGTGCAGCAACACCGCCGCCGTCAAGGGCAGGGCCAACATCGTGATCTGGGCGCCAAATGAACTGATCAGGATGGACGTCCACAACCTCCGGTAGGTTGCGTCACGCAGCAAGTCATCCGAATCGAGCATGGGCCAGAACGAACTCAAATTGCGCCAGAGTCGAAGGGCCGCACTGGAGGCTTTGGACTTCATGATGTCTCGATTTGACTGCCTTCCCCCTATTTGAGAGAAGTAAATTCTAAATTTTACCGAGCCTGACCACGCTGATGCACCGGGTTTTGGCATGATGGGATAAGGGTTTGTCCTTGTGTGGGGTATTCGTCTACCCACGTTGCCTCACCCTATACTGCCCCCTTTAAAATTTTTCGTGTGCTTGCGTCCCGGAACGAATTCTTTCAAATTCAGGCGCATCACAATCCCATTGAAGGAAATACAGTGCAAATCAAAGTTACGCAATTGTTGGCGTCCTGTGCCTGCGCCATGGCGCTGGCATTACCCTTGATGCCAGGTGCCACGTACGCCCAAAGCACCGCTACGCCGGTAGCACAACCAGCACCCAACACCGCTGCCCCAGCCCTTCCAACCACCACCGACGCTCAGCCGGCGGGTGCCGTTGTAGGCTCTGAAGTCAAAAAGGCGGCGGAAACCACAGAAAACCCCTACGGTCTGGAGTCCCTCTGGAA
>CAISLL010000374.1 GCA_903886165.1 uncultured beta proteobacterium
CAAGTCATTTTTGCGGCAAGACCCGGACATCATCATGGTCGGTGAAATTCGCGATATCGAGACTGCCGACATTGCCATCAAGGCCTCTCAAACCGGCCACCTGGTGCTGTCAACCCTGCACACAAACGACGCGCCCACCACGCTCACCCGGATGCGCAACATGGGCATCGCACCATTCAACATTGCCTCCAGCATCATCCTCATTACCGCACAGCGGCTGGCACGCCGACTCTGCCAGAACTGCAAGAAGCCCATTGACATCCCGCAAAAGGCGCTGCTGAGCGCAGGCTTCAAGCCTGAAGAGCTTGATGGCAGCTGGAAGCCCTACCACCCGGTAGGCTGCAACACCTGCAATAACGGCTACAAGGGGCGTGTGGGTCTTTACCAGGTGATGCCAATCAGCGAGGAAATTCAACGAATCATCTTGCGTGACGGCAGCGCGCTTGAGATTGCCGAGCAATCCAGACGCGAAGGGGTGCGGAGCCTGCGCGAGGCCGGCCTGTACAAGGTCAAGACCGGACTGACTTCACTGGAAGAAGTGCTTAACGTCAGCAACGAATAAGCAAGGGATCAAACCGACACCATGGCCACAACCAAATCAACCGTCAAAGAGCATGTCTTTGAGTGGGAAGGCAAGGACCGCAACGGCAAGCAGGTACGCGGAGAAATACGTGCCGGCGGCGAAAATCAGGTGCAAGCCGCCCTGCGCCGCCAGGGCGTGACACCCAACAAGATCAAGAAGCGGCGAATGAGCGCCGGCAAAGCCATCAAGCCCAAGGACATGGCGATTTTTACCCGCCAATTGGCCACCATGATGAAGGCCGGTGTGCCGTTGCTGCAGGCCTTTGACATCGTGGGTCGCGGTAACCCGAACCCCAGCGTGACGCGTTTGCTCAATGACATCCGTACCGACGTCGAGACCGGTACGTCCCTGTCGGTGGCCTTTCGCAAGTACCCGCTTTACTTTGACAACCTCTACTGCAACCTGGTGGAGGCCGGTGAGGCGGCAGGTATTCTGGACCAGTTGCTGGACCGGCTGGCGGTCTACATGGAAAAAACCGAGGCCATGAAGTCAAAGATCAAATCCGCCCTGATGTACCCGATCTCGGTGCTGGTGGTGGCCTTTGTGGTCACAGCGGTGATCATGATTTTTGTGGTGCCGGCCTTCAAGGAAGTGTTTTCCAATTTCGGTGCCGATCTGCCGGGCCCGACGCTGGCAGTGATCGCCATCAGCGAAATATTTGTCAAATACTGGTGGCTGATTTTTGGTGGCATTGGCGGTGGCTTTTACTTCTTCATGCAATCATGGCGACGCAGCGTCAAAATGCAGCAGTTCATGGACCGGCTGCTGCTGAAAATGCCGATTTTTGGCGTGCTGGTTGACAAATCCTGCACAGCGCGCTGGACGCGTACCCTGTCCACCATGTTTGCTGCTGGTGTGCCACTGGTTGAGGCGCTTGACTCTGTGGGTGGCGCTGCGGGCAACTGGGTGTATGAGTCGGCCACCCTGAAAATCCAGCAAGAGGTTTCCACCGGCACAGCCCTGACGGCTGCCATGACCAATTCCAACCTGTTTCCCTCCATGGTGCTGCAAATGTGTGCCATTGGTGAAGAATCCGGCTCCATCGACCACATGCTGGGCAAGGCGGCTGATTTTTATGAATCGGAGGTGGACGACATGGTGGCCGGCATCTCCAGCCTCATGGAGCCCATCATCATCGTGATCCTGGGAACCGTGATCGGCGGCATTGTGGTGGCCATGTACCTGCCCATCTTCAAATTGGGACAGGTGGTTTGATGCTGGTGTC
>CAISLL010000375.1 GCA_903886165.1 uncultured beta proteobacterium
GTCCGCTCGTTGTTCCAAACCTTCGACCATGGTCTGGATTTCAATCTGTGCACCAGCGAGCCGAGCCGCCTTGGCATAGGCATAGGTGGTGCCCGAGGGATCAAGGTGGCCTTCATTCGGATCGAGCATCGCACCAATGAAATAACGGTCTTCGATAAACGGGAAGTAGTTCTTGGCTTCGGCCACCGAAATGATCTCGGTTTCCATACCCAGGTAACGGCCACGCGCCACCGTCATCTTCAAAAACTCCATCCGCTCAGGCGTGTCGGCCAGCATGATACCGGGCGACTTGTGCATGCCACAGGACTGTCCTGAAATCACTTCCAGTTCCTTGTACAGGCTGACGGTGTAACTCTGCAACATCGCCACGTTTGGGTCACCATTGAGGGTGTGGAATCCACCGGCCGCGTGCCAGGTAGAGCCGCTGGTAAGCTGGTCGCGCTCGAGCAAGACCAAATCTGTCCAACCTTTCTTGGTCAAGTGGTACAGCACCGAACAGCCCACTACACCACCTCCTATCACCACCACTTGTGCCGTTGTCTTCACGTTGTTGTCTCCAGTTTTTGAAATCTTTTTTGGCTTTGGTTTTACGCACCGCTTAAAAGTCGGTGGGCGCGCCGCCCTGGGCTTTGCGCCGTGCTACAAAGGCGTCTAGTTCTTCTTCGATCGCCGGGTCCATCGGCGGGCGCTCGTAGGCTGCAAGCTCGCGCTGCCAGACGAGGTTGGCCTTTTGGAAGGCCGTCGGGCTTCCGGCTTCCTGCCAAGTCTCAAAGTTGCGCCAGTCCGAAATGATGGGCGAATAAAAAGCGGTTTCGAAACGCTCCAGCGTGTGGGCCGTGCCGAAATAGTGTCCCCCTGGCCCGACGTCCCGCACCGCCTCAATGGCCAGCCCCGCTGGACTCACGTCCAGCGGTGTGAGAAATTCGGCCACCATTTGAAGCAGATCGCAGTCAAGAATGAATTTTTCAAACGAACAGGTCAAACCGCCCTCCATCCAGCCGGCCGAATGCATGATGAAGTTGCCGCCGCCCTGCACCAATGCCCAGAGTGAGAACACCGATTCATAGGCAGCTTGCGCGTCGACCGTGTTGGCAGCATTCACGTTGGACGTGCGATAAGGAATGCCGTACTTGCGGCATAGCTGTCCACCGGCCAGCACCGCCTTCATGTACTCGGGTGTGCCGAAGGCGGGCGCACCGGTTTTCATATCAACATTGCTGGTAAACCCGCCGTACACCACGGGCGCACCAGGACGCACCATCTGGCTGAACGCAATGCCCGCCAACGCTTCGGCGTTTTGCTGGGCAAGCGCACCGGCGATGGTGACCGGTGCCATGGCGCCGGCAAGGGTGAACGGCGTCAGCACCACGATCTGGTTGCGGGAAGACATCTCGATGATGCCCTGCAGCATGGGCGTATCAAGGCGCAGAGGCGAAGAACTATTGATGATGGTGAACAGCGAAGGTTCTCGCTCCATCTGCTCGACGCTGATGCCGCGTGCGATACGGGCGATCTCCAGACCATCCAGGTTGCGCTCGCGCCCGAGCGAGTAGGCGTGAAAAGGTTTGTCGGTCAGCTTCGCGATATCCGAAAGGCAGTCGAGGTGTCGGATGGACGAATGCAGGTCCACAGGCTCCACTGGGTAGCCACCACTGCAGTGCACAATGTCGTAGCGCTGGGCGAGCTTCACCATGTTTCGGAAATCCTGCTGGTTGCCCGCGCGGCGACCACCCTGCATGTCCGAGCAGTTGGGGGGACTGGCGACCTGCGCAAAGGCCAAGTGACGGCCGCCCATGCGCACGTTGCGCTCGGGATTGCGCGCATGCAGCGTGAACTCGCTTGGGCAGGTCTTGATGGATTGCAGGATCAGCTCGCGCGGGAATCGGACCCGCTCGGAACCATCGCGCACGTCGGCACCGGCTTGCTTCAGGATTTCGCGCGCACCCGCATGCATGAAATCCACGCCGATCTCTTCAAGTATCTGCAATGAGGTCAGGTGAATGGCCTCCAACTCATCCTCGCTAACCACCGCCGCGGGTGCAAAACGGTTGCTCAACTGGCGGTAGCGCTGGGTCGACGGCGTCAACCGGGCAGCACGGTCGGCACGACCGGGGCGGCGCCGGGTGGCTGATGTCTTGCTGGACTCTTCGGTCATGGGGCGTGTCCTTGGGTTTGTCCCGAACGGCCTGGATGGACATGGTCGGCTTGGCTTGATTATGACGACGCGCAAGTCCTGCGCGCAGTCGCTGAGAACCGAATTTTTCTGAGTCAAAGGCATGAGATAAACTCATACCAACGGACTTGATGAAATGCCTAGATTTCCCTCTTTGAATGGCCTGAAATTTTTCCTGACCGCTGCCCGGACCGGCAGTTTCAGCGCTGCGGCGCTGCATCTGCATGTGACACAGGGGGCGGTCAGCCGCCAGGTCAAAGGCCTTGAGGACGACCTGGGCGAACTCCTATTCATGCGCGAAGCCAGGGGACTGCGAATGACCACCGCAGGGCAACTGTTGATTCGACACGTTGAAGATGGCTTCAAGTCACTGGAAACCGGCGTCGAACGTGTGCAGGAGATGCGTGCGCAGGGACGCGTTGAACTGACTGTCAACGTACCGCAGACGTTCGGATCCCGTTGGCTCGCGCCGCGCCTGGGGCAATTTTCCCAAACGCATCCATTGATCACGCTCAACGTCAGCACTGAACCAATCACGCGCAAACAGGACTTGGGTCGATTTGACTGCCTGGTGATGTTCCTGGACCGGCCATGGGAACACGGACACTCCCAGCTGTTGCGGCTGGAGGACCATGTGGCTGTGGCCAGCCCGAAATGGTTTTCGGGTGGCAAGGCACCGGACCTGGCGAGCACACCCCGGCTACTGCTCAAGAATGGCAGCCAGGAACTACCCGTCTGGACAAATTGGCTGCGGTCTCAGGGACAACCCCACCCCAATCAAGTCGATCACACCGCGAAGATACGCTTCTCAAGCCTTGACCAGGCGATTCACGCGGCGGTGGCCGGTGCCGGGATCGCCATTGTTGACAAAGCCATGATCGTGCACGAGTTGCGCCAGAAACGCCTGCGCCTTTTACCGCAACGGGAAACCCAGGGGCCCTTCGGCTACTGGTGGGTTCAACAAGCTCCGCACAGAAACCCCGTGGCAGAGCAATTTCACCTCTGGCTCACGAGCTGTGCAATGTCAAGATGAACCAGAGTTCACCCTGGAGACTACAGGACACCCATGCGCCTGGCCTGCTCAGTCAGTTCGGCACGAAAATTGGGGTGTGCAATGCCAATCAATTCTCGTGCACGCTGCCCGGCCGACTTGCCGCGCAGCTGCGCCACGCCAAACTCCGTGACCACATAATTGATGTCATTCTTGCTGGTGCTTACGTGTGTGCCTGGCGACAGCATCGGCACGATGCGTGAAATGCTGTCATTTTTTGCAGTCGACGGCAACACGATGAAGGCCTTGCCGCCTTTGGAGCGGTTTGCTGCCCGCACAAAATCTGCCTGTCCGCCGGTACCTGAATATGGCAGGTGCGCCAGGCTCTCGGAGCCGCATTGCCCCAGCAGGTCAATCTGCAGCGTGGCATTGATGGCCACCAAGTTGTCATTAAGCCCGGCCAGAGTCGGATCATTGGTGAAATCGACCGGGTGAATTTCAAGCGCCGGATTGCGGTGCATAAATTTGTAGAGTTTGGCAGAACCGAGTGCGAATGTGGCGACCATCTTGCCCGGGAGGTAGTTTTTGCGCTGGTTGGTCACTGCGCCACTTTCAAGCAAGGTCAGAATTCCGTCGCCGATCATCTCAGTGTGAATGCCCAGGTCACGTTTGCTTGTGAGTTGCATGACCACTGCATCCGGAATGCCACCGTAGCCAATTTGCAGAGTGGAGCCGTCATCAATCAGGTCTGCCACATACTTGCCGATGGCTTCTTGTACCGGACCAATGCTTGGCAAACCCACTTCAAGGACGGGGTCGCTGCTCTCCACCAAAGCCGCCACTTGAGAGATGTGGGCATGGCAGTTGCCAAACGCAAATGGCACATTGGGATTGACCTCCAACACCACAGCACGCGCTTTGGCCACGGCTGCCATGGTGTAGTCAGCGCCCAGGCTGAGCGAAAAGTAGCCTTCTTCGTTCATCGGCGAGGCCATGCTGAAGACCACATCGGCAGGCACCTGGCCGCGCCCGATCAGAATGGGGATTTCGGAAAAATAGTTGGGAATGAAATCGATCCACCCCGCTTGACCACCGGCGCGCGTCGCGGCCCCGTAGAACAGCGCCACATGGCGGACATGGTCCACCGTTTCCGGGTCAATGTAGCCATATTTGCGGATGGCCAGAATCTGCGCCACTTTGACGTCATGCAGACGCATGCGCTGCTCGGACAAGGCCGTGAGAAGCGCTGGCGGCTCACCCACGCCGGTCGGCACGATGATGGAATCACCGTCTTTGACCCAGGCTGCGGCATCTGCCGCCGACATTTTTTTGCTCGCGTAATCCTGTTGAATTGACATACGGGTTTTCCCTTAAATAATCGGTGAATGTACCAAGTTGAATCCAATGTTTAGCTGACTGCCGACAATGCAAGCGCATGACAAAATCACCAGTAACGATCATTTTCTAAATATATATTTGATAGCGATAGGCACTTATAAAACATGGCCTAGATGGCTATCTTCTATTAAATTCCTTCAAAAAATCAAGCACACCCTGCCCGGCCGCCACACCGCTGGCCAGGCAGGCCGTTATCAGGTAACCACCGGTAGGGGCTTCCCAGTCCAGCATCTCGCCGGCACAAAAGACACCTGGCAGCACCTTCACCATCAATTGTTCAGTCATTCCACCAAACAACACACCTCCCGCGCTGCTTATGGCTTCATCAAGCGGGCGCACACCTGCCAATGTGATGGGCAAGGCCTTGATGGCGTGCGCCAAGTGCACCGGGTCATGCATTTGCGCTTTGCTCAGCAGCTCGTGAAGGATGGCAGCCTTGATACCGTCAATGCGCAAACGGCTTTTCAGGTGGCTTGCCAGCGAGCGTGAGCCACGCGGGTGTTGCACCTCCCTCAGCACGCGGTCTATTGGCATGTCAGGAAGCAAATCCACCTGCAATGTGGCCAGGCCATGGGCCAGGATGTCATCGCGCAATAAGCTTGACGCGGCGTAAATCAAGCTGCCCTCAAGCCCGCTGGCAGTGGCCACAAACTCGCCCTTGCGGGCAAATTTGACGCCTTGGGCGTTGGTGAACTCAATCGCCACCGACTTGAAGGGCTGACCGGCAAAACGACTGACAAAGTGTGAGCTCCAGCCGTTCTGCACCTCAAATCCGCAGTTCGATGGCAGCAACGGTGCCACCGCCACACCTTTGGCCTGCAACCAGGGCACCCAAGCGCCGGTGGAGCCCAGGCGCGCCCAACTACCACCGCCAAGCGCCAGCACGACTGCGTCTGCCTGCACCTGAACCGGGCCATGCGGCGCCTCAAAGTTCAACACATGGGGTGTGGCCGCTGCGGTGTCAGCCGCGCCGCCCTGAAGCGGTGCAGGACTGTGCCAACCGACCCAGCGGTGGCGCATGAAAAAATGCACTGGCTGACCATTCTCCGGGTGCCGCAAGCGCGTCAACCAGGCCCGCAACAACGGTGCCGCTTTCATGTCAGTGGGAAACACCCGCCCCGAACTGCCGACAAATGTCTCAACACCCAGCGAAGCGGCCCAGTCACGCACACTTGCGGCCCCAAAAAGCTTTAGCAATGGCTCAATCTGCTGACGCCTGTGTCCAAAACGTGAAGCAAAAAGATCGTCTGGCTCTGAATGTGTCAAATTCAATCCGCCTTTGCCTGCAAGTAAAAATTTGCGCCCAATGCTGGGCATAGCGTCAAACAAATGCACCTCAACGCCTGATCGGGACAGGACCTCAGCCGCCATCAACCCGGCGGGTCCAGCCCCAATCACCACAACTTTCTTCATCATTTACCTTCAGTTTTCAATGTCATCGGACATCCTGAATGGACGCCCGGCCAACGAACCGCCACGCGGCTATCAGCGTAATCACCCACCACAAACCCCGGCAAGCATTACGCCGTTTTCGTTTCTGTCACAATTTCCTCACTGTATTCTTTTCAAATCTACTTTCTTTAGGAAAAACCATGGCCAGTGAACTGATCAAACATGTTTCAGACGCCTCTTTCGAAAGCGACGTATTGCAAGCGAATGTGCCGGTGCTCGTGGACTACTGGGCCGAATGGTGCGGTCCCTGCAAAATGATTGCACCGATCCTGGACGAAGTATCAACTGCTTATGAAGGCAAATTGCAGATCGCCAAGATGAATGTGGATGAAAACCGCGACATCCCGGCCAAGTTTGGTATTCGAGGTATTCCAACCCTGATGATCTTCAAGGGCGGCCAACTGGCAGCCACCAAAGTTGGCGCCATGAGCAAGGCGCAGCTCACCGCCTTCATTGATCAGCAGCTGGCTTAACTGTGTTTTTGCAGGCGCGATGCGGCTGCGTGGCCTCACCCTGTCGGGCGAGGCCTTTTTTCCTGTCATAATCCATCGCGCTCGCTGTCTCCCATCCAGGGAAAGCTAGAGCCAAAGGCGCAAAGCCGATGCGACCTGAATCCTCACAGGTCGTTGCGCCGAATCCTTCCCCCAAGGCAGATTCCACACCTTCATTGAAACACTCCATGCATTTAAACGAACTCAAGGCACTGCATGTGTCAGAAGTCCTCAAGCAAGCTGAAGATCTTGAGATTGAAAACACCGGCCGCATGCGCAAGCAGGAGTTGATGTTTGCAATCATCAAGAAACGCGCCCGCGCCGGGGAACAGATTTTTGCTGATGGTGTGCTGGAGATATTGCCCGATGGCTTTGGTTTTTTGCGCAGCCCGGACACCAGCTACACAGCCAGCACGGATGACATCTACATCAGTCCCAGTCAGGTACGCCGCTTCAACCTGCACACCGGGGACATGATTGAGGGGGAAGTTCGCACGCCAAAAGACGGTGAACGCTACTTTGCGCTGAACAAGCTAGAAAAAGTCAACGGTGGGGGCCCGGAAGAGAACAAACACAAGGTGATGTTCGAGAACCTGACGCCGCTGTTTCCGAACGTCCAGATGCGCCTGGAACGTGACATCAAGGGCGAAGAAAACATCACTGGGCGAATCATTGACATCATTGCGCCCATTGGCAAAGGCCAACGTGCATTGATCGTTGCACAGCCAAAAAGTGGTAAGACGGTGATGATGCAACACATTGCGCACGCCATTTCAACCAACTACCCCGACAGCTACCTGATGGTGCTGCTGATTGATGAGCGTCCTGAAGAGGTCACCGAGATGCAGCGCACTGTCAAGGGCGAGGTGATTGCCTCCACCTTTGATGAACCTGCCGCGCGCCACGTACATGTGGCTGAGATGGTGATTGAACGCGCCAAGCGTCTGGTTGAACTGAAAAAAGACGTGGTGATCCTGCTCGACTCCATCACCCGGTTGGCCCGTGCCTACAACAACGTGGTGCCCTCCTCGGGCAAGGTGCTTACGGGCGGTGTGGATTCAAACGCCCTGCAGCGTCCAAAGCGATTTTTGGGTGCTGCGCGCAATGTGGAAGAAGGTGGCTCCCTGACCATCATCGCCACGGCCCTGGTCGACACCGGAAGCCGCATGGACGAGGTGATCTTTGAAGAATTCAAGGGCACAGGCAATTCAGAAATCCACCTGGATCGCCGCCTGTACGAAAAGCGGGTGTTCCCTTCCATTCAGCTCAATCGAAGCGGCACGCGCCGCGAAGAATTGTTGCTGGCACCTGACATCCTGCAAAAGACCAGGATCCTGCGCCAGTTTCTGTACAACATGGACGAGATCGAGTCGATGGAAATGGTACTCAAACAAATGCGTGCGACGAAAACGAACAGCGAATTCTTCGACATGATGCGTCGTGGCGGCTGATCTATAATTTACGGTTTTTAGCGAAAAGTACGAACAGCTTTTAATTGCGCAATGGGTTGCGCAAGGGCTGGCGCGGCTAACGCATCTGATGGAGAAATCATGAAAGCAGGCATTCACCCCAACTACCGCGAAATTTGCTTCGTGGATTCGTCCAACGGTTTTAAATTTGTCACACGCTCATGTGCCAATGCCAAAGAAATGATCAAGATGGAAGACGGTCGCGAACTGCCTCTCTACAAACTTGATACGTCCAGCGAATCGCACCCCTTCTACACCGGAACACAAAAGTCCGTGGACAACATGGGTGGACGCGTGGAGCGCTTCCGCAACCGTTTCGGTAAATCTGCGGCCAAGTAAGCCAGTCAGCACGCTTTGCCAAAGGCAGCCGGGTCATTCCGCGCTGCCTTTTTTCTTTGCACCGTCCAATGTCCTTCTCCCACGGTTCTGTGAACAGCCCTACGCCCGCCATCGTCGCTCAAGGCGCAGTTAAGCGCTTGCCGCGCCTTGCACTGTTGTTGTTTTGCCTGGCCTATGTGCTTCCGGGCTTTTTGGGCCGCGTGCCCTGGAAGCGCGACGACATCACCACTTTTGGCTACATGGCGGAGCTGGCCCGTGGCGCCACAAGCTGGTGGCAGCCAACGCTTGGCGGCTTACCACCGGAAGTGGACGCCCTGCTACCCTACTGGTTAGGCGCGTGGAGCATTCAGCTTGCGCCAGTCTGGGTACCTGCGGACCTGGCGGCACGGCTTCCTTTCATGGGGTTATTGGTGCTGGCACTCATGGCTACCTGGTATGGCACTTATTACCTGGCCCGCAGCCCGTTGGCACAACCAGTGGCCTTTGCCTTTGGCGGCGAGGCGCGACCA
>CAISLL010000376.1 GCA_903886165.1 uncultured beta proteobacterium
CGCTCGGCGTCGGTGGTCAGGGCCAGCAAACGCATTCGCTGACCCATGGCCCTGCCCACGCGCAAACCAACATCACCACAACCCACCACCAACACGCGCTCACGCCGAAAACGGGCTGGCAATGCTCCGGGGCGGGTGGCATACAGGAGCGGGTGGGGGCTTTTTAATGCAGGCAAAATCGACACCTTTAATGATCAAAATAAACGCTTTGAGGATAACCAGAATATGACAAGCAGCAGCGCGACGGCGTTTCAGGTCACGATTGAGCCCAGTGGCCGCACCTTCACCGCGGCATCCACCGACACCTTGCTGGCTGCCGGCATTGCGCAAGGTGTGAATATGCCTTACGGCTGCAAGGACGGGGCCTGTGGCTCATGCAAATGCAAGAAGCTCAGCGGCAGCGTGACACACGGCACCCACCAAAGCAAAGCCCTGAGTGCCGAGGAAGAAGCCCAGGGCTTCATCCTGACCTGTTGTGCCACCGCCAGCAGCGACGTGGTGCTGGAGTCGCGCCAGGTCACTGCCGAAGGCGCCTTGCCCATCAAGAAGATGCCGACCCGTGTCACCTTGCTGGAAAAGAAATCGCCCGAGGTGATGCGCATGCTGCTGCAACTGCCGGCCAATGACGCGTTTATGTACCACGCGGGTCAATACGTCGAATTCATGCTGCAAGGCGGCGTGCGCCGCAGCTATTCCATGGGCAACGCGCCGCACCTGATTGGCCAGGGGCTGGAACTGCACATTCGGCACATGCCGGGTGGCAAGTTCACCGACCATGTGTTTGGCAGCATGAAAGAACGCGATATTTTGCGCATTGAGGGCCCTTATGGCAGCTTTTACCTGAGAGAAGGCGGCACCGAGCCCATCATCATGCTGGCCTCAGGTACCGGGTTTGCCCCGATCAAGGCACTGATCGAGGACATGCAGTTCAAGGGCATCACGCGCCCGGCCACGCTGTACTGGGGCGGCCGTCGCCCGCATGACCTGTACATGGACGACTGGGTCAAGGCCAAGCTGCTGGAGATGCCCAACCTGCGTTATGTGCCGGTGGTGTCCGATGCCTTGCCCGAGGACGACTGGCATGGGCGCACCGGCTTTGTGCACCAGGCGGTGCTGGCAGATTTGCCCGACCTGTCAGGCTATCAGGTGTACGCCTGTGGCGCGCCGATTGTGGTGACGTCGGCGCAGCACGATTTTGTCAAGGCGGGTTTGCCGCTGGACGAGTATTACGCGGATGCGTTCACGTCTGAGGCTGACAAGGTGGCGCTTGCCTGAGACGCTCAACCAAAGGAATCAGTCCAAAGGCACATCCGGAAGCCCTTCTGCCTGAGACGGCACAAACGCCAGAATATCCCCCGGCTGGCAGTCCAGCACCGCACAAATGCGGGCCAAGGTATCAAAACGCACCCCCTTGACCTTGCCGGACTTGAGCAGCGAGATGTTTTGTTCGGTGATGCCTACCAGTGGTGCCAGGTCGCGCGAACGCATCTTGCGTCTGGCCAGCATCACATCCAGATTGACAACGATGGGCATCAGACAAAGCCCCGGTTTTCTTCGGCCACTTCCAGCACCCAGCTGAACAGGTAGGCAAACATCAGCAAGGCCAGACACAGCAGCAGACCCTGCAAATCGGTGGCGGCAAAACGCCATCTGAACACCTGCTCGGCAGCCGGCAGGTGCCAGGTCAAAAACCAGGTGTGCAGCGGGCGGCTCAGCACACTGAAGGTTTGGCAGGCCAGCGCCCAC
>CAISLL010000377.1 GCA_903886165.1 uncultured beta proteobacterium
GCGGCAGAGCCCATGGGCTCTGCCGCCGGGTTATTGTGTTTTCAGTTTTAGCGCTCGTCAAAACTCACGGTCAGGGCTTCGCTGGTCGGGCGCGACTGGCAGCTCAGCACAAAGCCTTTTTCGGTTTCCCAGGCTTCCAGGCCATAGTTTTTGTCCATGCTGACGCTGCCTTCCATGACTTTGCAGCGGCAGGTGGCACAGACACCGCCTTTGCATGAAAACGGCAGGTCCAGCCCGGCGGCCATGGCCACGTCCAGCACATGTTCGTCAGGGTTCATGTGCAGTGCGTGTGACTTGCCGTCCAGCACCACGGTCAGGGCAACCTGGCCACCAGCGGGCAATTTCAAATTGGCCACGGCGGCCTGTCGCTCGGCCGGGGTCAGGGCTTCCAGTGTGGGTGAGGTGAAGCGTTCGGTGTGCACCTGTTTGGCGGGCACACCCGCGTCAAGCAGCGCTTTTTCAGTCGCCTCGATCATGGCCTCGGGGCCGCAGATGAACACCTCGTCCATGCTGCCCACCGGGAGCAGCGCGTCAATGAGGGCGCGCACCTTGTCACCGTCAATGCGGCCTTGCAACAAGTCGGCTTCTTGTGCCTGGCGCGACAGGATGTGGATCAGCGTCAGGCGTCCGGCAAAGCGGTCTTTCAGGTCTTGCAGGGCTTCGTTGAACATCACGCTGGCCATGCTGCGGTTGCCGTAGACCAGGGTGAACTTGGCGTCGGGCTGGTCTTCCAGCGTGCTGGCCATGATCGACAAAATTGGCGTGATGCCTGAGCCAGCCGCAAAACCGACCCGGTGCAGCGCACGCGGACGTTTTGACACAAAGCGGCCATCAGGCGGCATCACCGCCAGCGTGTCACCGGCCTTGAGTTGGGTGGCGGCCCAGTTGGAGAACACGCCGCCCTCCATCGGGCGGATGCCCACCACCAGTTCATGCCGGGCCTTGAGGTGGTTGCGGGTGCAGCAAATAGAGTAACTGCGACGCACATCGGCGCCGTCGATCTTGCTGCGCAAGGTCAGGTACTGGCCAGGCTGGAAGTCAAAGCTGTCCAGCAGGGCATCGGGCACGCTCAGTGCAACGGCCACCGAGCCAGCCGCCTCGGGGCTGACACGGGCGACACGCAGGTCGTGAAAACGGGGGGATGTAGACATGTTGGCCTAATAGGGTTTGAAGTAGTCAAAGGGTTCCAGGCAGTTCAGGCAGCGGTACAGCGCCTTGCAGGCGGTGGAGCCAAAGTGCGAGGTTTCGGTCGTGTTGAGCGAGCCACACTGAGGGCATGCCACAGCCGGCCGCTCGCCGCCAGCGACCTTTTTGGAGGCAAACTGGATGACGTTGGCGACCGGTGAGCCGCAGCCGCTGGGGTGTGGCGGGGCAATGCCGTAAGCGCGCAGTTTCTCGCGTCCTTCAGGGGTCATCCAGTCGGTCGACCAGGCCGGGGCAATTTGGGTCAGCACCCGTGCTGCCACGCCAGCTTTTGACAAGGCGTTGACCACATCGTCTTCCATCTGGCTCATGGCCGGGCAGCCGCTGTAGGTGGGGGTGATGACCACCTCCAGCCCGGTGGTCGTCTGGCGCACAGCGCGCAAGATGCCCATCTCGCGCAGATTCACCACCGGAATTTCCGGGTCGGTGACCGACTCCAGCAGAGTCCAGGTGGCATAAAACGCGTCCGACGGCTGCTTCAGCGCAATTGGACCGTCGGGCAATGCCGATGATGACAGTTGCGCCTGACTCGACGTGGCATTGGCTTGCATGGTATTTACCAGCCGGCCTCGGGGTGGGCACGCGCCAGACTTTGCATCTCGGCCAGCACAAAACCCAGGTGCTCGGAGTGCACACCGGTTTTGCCGGTGGTGACAAAGCCGCCAGCGGCCGGACGCGTCAGGGTGGCCTCTGCCAGTGCTTCGTCGACCAACTGGTTCCAGGTGGTTTGCAGTTCACGGGTGTCAACCCCAAGACCGGACTTGACCACGGCGGTTTCCATTGCGCTGGGCGCAAAGAACTCCTGGGTGTACGGCATCAA
>CAISLL010000378.1 GCA_903886165.1 uncultured beta proteobacterium
CTGATTGCGCTCAGCCAGGACGAATTGTTGCTGGCGTGGGGTGTCACCCCGGCTGACCGCAAGTTGCTCGCCAGCCACATCCCGGTCACCCGACTGGTCACGCCAGAGCGCGCCGATGAACTTTGGGCACAGCGCCGCCAATTGTTCTTCAAACCGGTGGCAGGTTACGGTGCCAAGGCCGCCTACCGGGGCGACAAGCTCACCCGCCGCGTCTGGAGCGAGATTCTGGAGAGCGACTTTGTCGCACAGGCGCTGGTACCACCCAGCGGCCGCATGATCGAGCTTGATGGCACACAAACCGACCTGAAATTCGACATCCGCGCCTACACCTACGCCGGCCAGGTGCAACTGCTGGCAGCTCGCATGTATGCCGGACAAACCACCAATTTCCGCACCCAGGGCGGCGGTTTTGCCCCGGTGATTGTGGTGCCCAATGCGGCGTCCGACCAGGGAGCGCACTGATGTGCGGCATTTGCGGCGAGTTGCGCTTTGACGGCGGTGCGCCCGACATGGCGGCCATCAGCCGCATGTCGGACAAATTGGCGCGCCGCGGGCCGGACGACGCCGGCAGTTACCTGGACGGCCCGCTGGCGTTTGGGCACCGGCGCTTGTCCATCATTGACCTGTCCGCGCACGCCCACCAACCGATGGTCGATGCCACGCTGCAACTCACACTGGTATTCAATGGCACCATTTACAACTACCGCGAGTTGCGCGCCGAGTTGCAAGCCTTGGGCTACCATTTTTTCTCGGAAGGCGACAGCGAGGTCATCCTGAAGAGTTACCACGCCTGGGGCGACCAGTGTGTGACACGTTTCAAGGGCATGTTTGCCTTTGCCATCTGGGACCAGCGCAGCAGCCAGCTGTTTCTGGCGCGGGATCGTTTTGGCATCAAACCCCTTTACCTGAACCAGACCAGCCAGCGCCTGCGTTTTGCCTCCAGCCTGCCTGCGCTGCTGGTCGGCGGCGGTGTTGACACCACGCTGGATGCGGTGGCGCTGCACCACCACTTCACCCTGCACACGGTGGTGCCCGCACCACGCACCGTATTAAAAGGTGTGCGCAAATTGCCCCCGGCATCCAGCTTGCGGCTGGACCCGGACGGCAGCATCACCAAGCATGTCTACTGGACACTGGACGCCACCCGGCCAGCCAAGGCCCTG
Source organism: uncultured beta proteobacterium (assembly GCA_903886165.1). Lineage (GTDB taxonomy): Bacteria > Pseudomonadota > Gammaproteobacteria > Burkholderiales > Burkholderiaceae_C > Rhodoferax. The sequence goes on from CAISLL010000378.1 coordinate 1,164, forward strand.
TCTGAAACCGAGTGGCTGGCTGCCACCCGCGAGCAACTCAGCGCCAGTGTCAAGCGTCGCCTGCTGGCGGCTGATGTGCCGGTCGGCGTGCTGCTGTCCGGCGGGCTTGATTCCAGCCTGCTGGTCGGCCTGCTGGCAGACCAGGTGCCAGATTTGCGCACCTTTTCCATTGGTTTCGAGGATGTAGGTGCGGGCTCGGAGAAGGCCGACGAGTTTGAATTCTCGGATCAGGTGGCACAGCACTTCCACACCCGGCACCAACAGTACAGCATTCCCAACGACGAGGTCATGCAGCGCCTGCCCGAGGCGGTGGCACAAATGACCGAACCCATGGTCAGCCACGACGTGATTGCGTTTTACTTGTTGGCGGAGCGGGTGTCCAGGGATGTCAAGGTGGTGATGTCGGGCCAGGGGGCCGACGAGGTGTTTGGCGGCTACTTCTGGTACCCCAAGATGGACGCAGCTGCCGGCACACCGCTGGAGCGCTTCAGCCAGCACTACTTTGACCGCGACCACGCCGAGTACCTGCAAATGATTGCGCCTGCATTCCAGGTCGGTGACGTCACCTCCGAGCTGATTGCGAGTGAGCTGGAAAAACCGCAAGCCGACACTTTTCTCGACCAGGTCTGGCGGCTTGACGCTACCACCCTGATCGTGGACGACCCCGTCAAACGCGTGGACAACATGCCGATGGCTTGGGGGCTGGAGGTGCGCACGCCGTTTCTGGACCATGAACTGGTTGAACTGGCGGCGCACATGCCGCCCGGACTCAAACTCAAGGAAGGCGGCAAGTTTCCGCTCAAGGCGATCTCACGCGGGTTGATTCCGGATTCAGTGATTGACCGGCCCAAAGGCTACTTTCCGGTGCCGGCGCTCAAATATGTGCGTGGCCCGTTTCTGGAAATGATGCGCGGCATTCTGATGTCAGGGGCCTGCATCCGGCGCGACCTGTACCAACGCAGTTACGTGGACAAGCTGCTGGCGGAGCCTGAGGCACCCGAACATTTCACCCGCATCAACGGCAGCAAGCTGTGGCACCTGGCCTTGCTGGAATGGTGGTTGCAAGTGCATGTGGACACCTTGACGACAGCCTGAATGCGACTTGGCCTTCAGGATTGGCGTGTCAGGAAAGTGTACCGGCAGGCACCTTAGAATGGCCAGCTGACAAGACCAATCAAAAAATCCGGTAGCGTTGGGTCGGTCCCGTTTGACATTTTCAGCCGCCAAGGTTTCAGTGCTGCCATGCCTGATGCAGAAAAATCGCTGTTGATCCGCTTTGCAGTCGGTGTGCTGGTGCTGTGCACCGTCGCGGCCTTCGTTGCGCTGCGTTACGCGACGCCGGATCAAACCATGGCAATGGCTGGCGCCATGTTGGCCGTGTCCGCCTGGTGAAGTGGGCAGACGCGGCGATGTACCAGGCAAAAAAACGGCCGCAACCGGATTCAGTTCCACGATCCACAAAAGGTGAACGTGGGCGAGTTCACTGAATCCGCCTCCGGGTATTTTTAGTTAAAGCGCCCGCCCGAGCCGCGCAATTCCCTCTTCAATCTTCGCCACATCGGCCGTGGCAAAACTCAGGCGCAGGGTGCTCAGGTCGGGGTCATGCGCAAAGAACGGCGCTCCCGGCACAAAAGCAACACCCTGCTCAATGGCGCGTTTGGCAAATTCAGGGGCATTGGCACTTTTGCCGTTCGCGCCTGTCAAGCTGGCCCAGAAAAACATGCCGCCTTGCGGCTGGTTGAAGGCAATCGCGTCGCCCAACTCGCGCCGCAGCGAGTCTGCCATGACCCGGGCACGTTCGGCGTAAGTGCTGCGCACCACCGCCAACGCATCGTTGAGGCGGTTCAGGGTCAGGTAGTGGGCGCAGATCGCTTGTGTCAAATTGCTGGTATGAGCATCGCTGAACTGCTTGCACATGGTGGCCTTGGCCAGCAGCGCCGCCGGCGCAATGAGCCAGCCCACACGCAGGCCTGGGCTCAGTATCTTGCTGAAGGAGCCGCAATGGGCCAGCCAGTCGCGGCTGCCAGGCACCTCTGCGCTCAGTGCCAGCAGGCTGGGCGGTGGCGCCGCATCAAAATACAACTCGCCATAGGGGTCGTCTTCCACCACCAGGGTTTGGGTACGCGCCGCAATGTCCAGAATGCGCTTGCGCCGCGCCAGGCTCAAGGTGGCGCCGCTGGGGTTGCCAAAGGTCGGTATCAGGTAGACCAGTTTGGGCTTGTGCTCTTCAATCAAGGTTTCCAGCTTGTCCACATCCACCCCGTCTGCGTCAATCGGCGCGCCAATGATGTGCGCGCCGTAGAGCCGAAAACACTGGATGGTGGCGAGAAAGGTGGGCGCTTCCACAATCACCTTGTCGCCTGGGGAAATCATGGTCTTGCCAATCAGGTCGAGCGCCTGCTGGCTTCCGGTGGTAACGATCAGGCCGTCAGCAGTCACCGTGGCGCCCTTGTTGGCCATGAAGGCACTGAGGCCCTCGCGCAACGGCTGGTAACCTTCGGTGGCACCATATTGCAGCACTGGGCCGGGGTTGTTGGCCAACACAAAGGCGCTGGCCTGCGCAATGCCGGTGGCATCAAACAGCGCCGGGTCAGGAAAACCGCCGGCAAAACTGATGATGCCGGGCTTGCCCAGCAGCTTGAACAGTTCGCGAATGGCAGAGGTTTCTACGTTTTGAAGGCGCTGGGCAAATTGCATGAAAAAACTCAGGGTTGGAGTTGAAAAAAACAGCCCGGCGTGCACCAGGCGAGCATTGCAGGCCGGAAATTGGCCGGTAATTAGGGTAAATTGTGACTGATTGCTCACCCACCCCATCCCTGCTACGCCCATGCACAGTCTTGATTCTTTCTTTGCTACCGTTAAATTGCCCTCCATACCCGAGGTGGCAAGCCGGCTCATCAAGACGCTCAATGATGACAACGCGGGCGTGCGGGACATTCGTGACCTCATTGCCCAGGACCCGGCGCTGAGTGCCAAACTCTTGCGCCTTGCCAACAGCGCCCAGTTCGGCCTGCCGCGGGGTGTCAGTTCGCTTGACGATGCGATCCAGATGGTCGGCATGGTCAAGGTGCGCAGCCTGGCGCTTGGGGCCTGCATAAGTGACGCCTTCCCGGCCTTGCCAGGCCTGGACCCGCAAGCTTTCTGGCAGGCCAGCATGGCCTGTGCCAGCTATGCGCAGTGGCTGGCAAACGCCCTGGACATGGATGGACAGCAGGCCTGGCTCACAGGCATGATGCTGCGCCTGGGCGAGTTGCTGATTGGCCAGGCAAATCCGGACGCGCTGGCAGAAATCGAGAAATTGCCGCACCAACCCGGCATTCGCTGGGAACGCGAACGGCGTCTGACCGGTTTTTCTGAAGGCCAGATCACCGCCGAACTGGCACGGCGCTGGAACTTCCCAATGCAGATCACCCAGGCACTGGAGCGCAGCTATGACCCGCTGGTAGAACAGGCTTTTTCAAGGCTTGGAGCGGTGCTGAACCTGGCCGGCATACTGGCTGACGTGCCACATGCCAACGCAGCCACAGTGGACCACTTGCCGCCCGACGTGATTGCCGCACTTGCCCTCGACATACGCTGGATGAAAGACAACTTTCCTTCGGCTGAAACGTTCATCAGCCTGCACTGACCCGATGACACGCGCCGACATCACCGCTTTTTTTGCCACCCTGGCAGCCGCCAACCCGCACCCGCAAACCGAGCTGGAATACACCAGTGTGTTTGAGCTGCTGTGCGCGGTGCTGCTGTCGGCACAGGCGACCGATGTCAGTGTCAACAAGGCCACCCGAGGCCTTTTCAAGGTCGCCAACACACCGCAAAAGATGCTGTCCCTGGGGCTGGACGGCCTGGAAGCGCACATCAAGACCATTGGCCTCTACCACAGCAAGGCGCGCCACCTGCTGGAAACCTGCCGGATTCTGGTCGAGCAATACGGTGGCGAGGTACCGCGCACCAGAGAGGCCTTGCAAACCCTGCCCGGCGTTGGCCGCAAGACCGCCAATGTGGTGTTGAACGTGGCCTTTGGCGAGCCCACCATGGCGGTGGACACGCACATCTTTCGCGTGGCCAACCGCACTGGCCTGGCCCCCGGAAAAACACCACTGGAAGTTGAACAAAAGCTGCTCAAACGCGTGCCCACCGCGTTCCTGGTACACGCGCACCACTGGCTGATCCTGCATGGCCGCTACATCTGCCAGGCACGCAGCCCCCAGTGCTGGCACTGTGCGGTAGCATCGCATTGCGATTTCAAGCCAAAAACAACCAAGAAAACACCATGAGCCTGCCCGACCACGCCCCTTTCACCGATCTGCCGACTTTCCTGAGGTCAGTGCAGTGGCCGGTCATGCCAGAAGTGGGGCAGGCGCTGGTGCGCACCCTCAGCAACGACGATGTCGACACCTTCACTGTGTGCCGCATCATTGCCAAAGACCCGGCGCTGACGGCGACCTTGCTGCGCATGGCCAACAGCGCCATGTTCGGCCTGTCCGGCACCGTCGACACACTGGAGCGTGCCGTGAATGTGGTGGGCCTGGCGCAGGTGCGCGCCCGTGCCCTGTCGATCTGCATCGCACAAAACGCCAATTTGCCGGTGGGCATTGACCGCACCGAGTTCTGGCGTTTTTGCATGTTGTGCGCGGGTTACGCGCAGTGGCTGGCTGACCTGTGCGAGGTGGATGACCAGGAAGCCTGGCTCTGCGGCATGATGTTGCGCCTGGGAGAAATCAACCTGGGCCAGGCGCGCCCATTCTGTGTGCCGCAAATCGAAGCCAAACCCATTCAGCCAGGTGAGCGCTGGCTGCGCCAGCGCCAGCTGATCGGTTTTGACGAAGGCCAGATCACTGCCGAACTGGCGCAGCATTGGGATTTTCCGAACAGTCTGGTGAACGGCTTGCGCCACACCGCCCAACCCCTGGTGCCGACCGACTTTCGCAAGCTCGCGACCGTGCTTCATCTGGCGGCGCGGCTGGCAGACGGCGGCGCTGTGACGCCGCAAGCCATCAGTGACCTGCCTGTGGTCTTGCTGAAAATGTTGGCGCTTGACCCCGAAGTGCTGCTGCTCGATGCGCCAGATGCCATTGAACTGGCAGACCTCTCGATGTTTGCCAGCTGACAGGCTCAATCCGTCACCGTCAGACGTCAAGCAATTGCCATTGCCCAAACGCAGGGGCATCAACAGGCCACAAGGTGGCCGACCTGACCTCAAGAATACCTTTGGCCAACAAGTTGACGGCCCGGATCACCCCGGCATGGGTTATCCAGACATGGGCCATGGGCACCGCAACAGTGGCTTGCGCGGCCTGCATGTCGCGCCAGGCCGCAGCCACACGCGCCATCAACCCGGCGACACTTTCCGCACCACCAAAACGATACTGCCAGAAGTCGGCCATCCAGTCGTCATAGGTTTGCTGCGGAATTTTGTCCCAGGGCAAACCTTCAAACTCACCAAAATTCATCTCGGCCAGCCGGGCATCTGTTTTGTATGACAAATCAGGCCGTATACCATATATAGTTTGCGCGAGTAGCTCACATCTTTGTAGCGGTGAGCAGCACACCGAAGCCTGCGCCGGCAGGCAGTCTGCCAGCGCCTGCGCAGCCACCCGGGTTGCCGCTGCGTCTGCTGCCAAATCCAAAGCACCATAACAAATGCCGGGTGCCACCAGCGGCTGCGCATGGCGCACCAGCCAAAACTGGACCTTCACAGGCACTGCGACAGACGTCATGACAGGCGTGCTTTGAGCCATGACAGTCATCACAAGCTCAACGCCAGCCCAAGGTAAAACGCCAGCTCACAGACCTGCTGTGTGGCTCCCAGACAGTCGCCGGTGAACCCGCCCAGACGTCTCCAAAACCAGCGAGCCATCAAGCCCCAGGCCATCAGTGATGTCACCAGCGCGTTCATCAAGGCTTGCAGCAAACCCGAGTCAGTCAGGTTGATAGCTACAAAGTCAGTAGTTACCTGCACATATACAGTAAGGGCCACAGCCAATAAGAACCAAATAAACCCGGTGCCAAGCGCGGCCCCGCTGATCTGGTCGGCGAGCGGTTTTGACTTGGAGCCAGCGGCATCCCCCACATGCACCATCAACCTGATGGTGAGCAGCGGCCAGGTGCGCGAAGCCACATGTGCGACAAACAGCGCCAGCACCATCAGCGGTCCGCTGACGTCGCCCAGCAAGGCCAGCAGCGCCACCTTGCTCAACAGCGCCAGCACCACGGTAATGGCACCGAAGGCACCGACACGCGAGTCTTTCATGATGACCAGCGCGCGGTCCCGGTCGGCACTGCCACCCAGGCCGTCTGCCACGTCGGCCAAACCATCTTCATGAAACGCACCGGTGATCAACACTCCCAGAACCGTGCCAAGGGCTGCCGCCACCAGCGGCGCGGCACCGGTAGGAGGCAGCGCCATGAGAAGGCCTGAGGTGAACACCGCCACCAAGAGCCCCACGAGCACCCCGACACCGGGAAAATGCCCGGCACTGTCGCGCAGCATGGCCGGGCTGAACCCCACCCAGTCAGCCAGCCGCCCGGTGACCGGGATGCGGGTAAAAAACTGCAAGCTGAGCAGGTAGTGGCGAATGAATTGCGTCATGGTGTGGTCGTGGCCCAGTCGTGGTGTGGACTTGAAAGCTGGATTGTCTGACAGTTAAATCGAGGTTTTGGATCAACTTTTGCTTTTGCTTTTGCTTTTCATCAAAACAAATCGCAAGCCTAAACGTCAAGGGGTGTGGGCAGGGCGGATGTCGAGGCCGATTTTAAAAAGCGAAGCGTATGAGGCCTCGGCGTCCGCCCTGCCCGCGCCCCGGTTCTATCAGCTGCATGCCCCCGGATTCCAAAGACCGAACAGCCGGGAACATTCTCTTTCTAAACGGCGCGGGTGGGGTAAAGGCCCGGGCCTCATACGCTTCGCTTTTTAAAATCGGCCCAAACCTTTACCCCACCCACACCTTGCGGTGTCGGTGCACTCGACTTGATTGAAGTCCTGTGTCAATGCCGCGCTTTGCCGTCTTATGGCTGCTTGATGGGAGGTGCGGCACGCGGCAACCCTCGCTCTTCAAACCTTTTCAGCTTGTACTTCAGTTTGTTCGGACACACCGGCAGACTCAAAACTGGCCATCTCGCGCAGCATCGCGCACGCCGCCTGCAACAGCGGCCAGGCCAGCGCGCCACCTGAGCCCTCGCCCAAACGCAGGCCCAGATCCAGCAAGGCCTGCACACCCAGATGCTGCAACATGAACTCATGGCCACGCTCGCCCGAACGGTGCGCAAACACACAACGCTGCAACACCAAGGGCTGCAACGCGTGCGCCACCAGCACCGCGCTGCTGGCAATGAAACCATCCACCACCACCACCCGGCGCTCGTGAGCGGCCTGCAACACGGCACCCACCATGGTGGCAATCTCAAAACCGCCAAAAGCTGCCAACACGTCCAGCGGCGCTTTCGCATCCGGGTGGCGCGCCAGCACATCCCGCAAGATCGCAGTCTTGCGCAGCACCGCAGCGGCATCCAGCCCGGTGCCGGCGCCGGTACAGACCTCAATGTTCAGCCCCGTCAGACGCGACAACAACAGCGAAGCCGCCGACGTGTTGCCAATGCCCATTTCCCCCAGCAGGAGGGCATTACCAGGCAAGCTCCTGACCAGCGCCACGCCGTTTTCAATGGCTTGCTGACATTGCGCCGGCGTCATCGCTGCCTGCTCGGAAGAATCAGCCGTGCCTTGTTCACCACCTGCCACCTTGCACACACGCAAACCGGGGCGCTGACTGCCTGCGGGCAGCCCGGCCAGAAAGTCATGGTTGACACCGCAGTCAACCACCGTCAGTTCGATCTGGTTCGCCCTGGAAAAAACGCTCACTGCGGCGCCACCTGCCAGGAAGTTTTCCACCATCTGCCAGCTCACATCCTGCGGAAACGCTGACACACCGCGCCGCGCCAGCCCATGGTCGCCGGCGAACACCACCATTTGCGGTGCCCCCAGCACCGGCGCATCCGTGCCCAGAATCTCACCAATTTTCAAAGCCAATGATTCGAGACGCCCGAGCGAGCCAAGTGGCTTGGTTTTGTTGTCAATCTTGTGTTGCAGGGCCTGCGTGAAGGCAGGGCTGCGGATATCTGCGAGTTCGGGCAACAAGGTGTTCATACGTTTTCCTGTACGTGTGTGAATGAATGAAAAGATTTACTATCAAAAATGGAGCTTCATGCGTTTATAGCGAATGGGATATAGGCTCATTTTATGAAAAATGATGGGGTTGGATCAGCAGCTTGCCAAGCACGCCGGGCTCAAAATGGGTGTCAATGAAATCGGCCATGCGCTCGAACACGGTCTCAAGCGTCGGCACCGGGCCTTGCAAATGGTGGCCAAACAGCGCTTGCAGGGCGAGCGGGTCTTCAAACAGTCCATGCAGGTAAATCCCCAGCACATTGCCAGCGGCGTTTTGCCAACCCAGGCCGTCGGGCAACACGGCGTGCGCGATGTCGCCCGCTTGTGCCATGGCACGGTGTTGTGTGGTTTGACCCTGGTGGATTTCATAGCCGCTGACCGGCGCGCCCGCCAGCGCATCCCAGGGGCCAGCGTGGCCCGTCGTGCGCGGGCATGCGTCCGGCAGCGGCTGAAAACGGGTATGGGTGCGGCAGACTGTCTTGTCTTTTTCAAACACCGTCACCAGTGGCAGCAACCCGAGCCC
>CAISLL010000379.1 GCA_903886165.1 uncultured beta proteobacterium
AAAAGGCCCTGGACAGTGCGGCAGCGCGTGCGCTGGTGCGCTGATCAACGCGTTGTCGGGCTAATTTGCAGTTGACGCAAAGGCCCCACTCCAACCCGTTGTGGAGACCTGCAACTGGCTGGAGCCGATTCTCTTGAGGGTGAATTCTCCGCCGGAACTCAACACGTAGCGTAACACCCGGCTTGCTGCGGGCCCAAAACGGATTTGCTCAGCGGTAAACCTGATTTCCAGAGCCTTGTCCGTCTTGCAGATCACGCCTGAAATATCCGCCCAAAGCCCTTTTGTCGTTTTGTCGAATACCACCGAAAGTGCTCCCTTTTTTTCAGAAATTGTCACAATCAGGGGTTTTCCATCGTCCATTGTTGTTTCTTCCCATTTCAACGAGAACGCCGGATCATTCAGCAATTCCTTCAATTCAGAGATCTTGGCTACGCATGTCTCGGGCGCACTGGCGTGACTGTCGAAAGGTAGCAGGAGCGTCAAGAATGCAGAAAGGCAAATTCGCCGAATCAGGTAGGTCATGTTGTTGCCGTGACTGGGTTGCGTGAGTCACTGTTGCCAAGTCGACATTCTGTTGATTCCCTGATCACATTGACCTTGTCAGGCGTGTAAAAGGGTCTTTCAACAAAAATAGACTTCAGACCATTCCGGGTAAACCACTGGACAACGCCTTTGTCTTCGGCGAGTGTTGAGGCAAATTCAATCGGCTTCATCGGCCCCCTCCGTCACCCATTCCAATCCCCAGGCAAGTGCAGCGGCCAGGTGGCTCTCAGCCGCTTCCCCCATCGACCCACCCAGCTCGAAGGCCTCGCCTCGAATCCCCAGCAAGGTGGACGCTGGCGGGGCGCTGCCCTCAACATCAACAAACACTTGCAGCAGGGCTTCGGCCGAGAGGGCGTGGCTGGTGTAGCTGACGTCGCGTCGCGGATGGATGGCGTGTGCCTCGAACGGTGGCACACAGGTCAGACTGGCATCGACAAACAGCACACGTCGGCGGCCTGTGAGATCCAGTGCATGCTCCACCTGCAATTGGTAGTCCTCCAGAAACTCGACCTGATTGCGCAAATGGACAGGCAATTGCGCCTGCAGCCCGGCCACAAATGAAGGCCCCAGGCCATCGTCGCCGCGGCTCAGGTTGCCCCAGCCAAGAATCAGTGTGGATGGGCGGGTTAGACCCACTTCAGGGTTTTTTGAGGACACCAAAATGCTATCTTATTTATAGCTGTAAGGAATTATCATATTTGATATAGAGGCTGTTTTTTCATGAAAATTGACTTCGTATCAGACCATACACCAGCCCTATATGGATGCATCAATCGACCGGGTCAGTCCGCTGCCGGGCGATTTTTGCACCCGGTCCAGCACACTGCCATCAGCCCCCAGCAAGGTGATGTCCAGCGGCATCTGCCCGAGCGCGTGGGTGGCGCAAGACAGGCAGGGGTCATAGGCACGAATGGCAACCTCGATATGGTTGAGCAGACCTTCGGTAATTTCATGGCCGCTCAAATAATCGCGCGCGACCGCGCGCACCGCCTCGTTCATGGCCTGGTTGTTGTGGGTGGTGGAAACAATCAGGTTGCAGCGCGTGACCAGGTCATCATCACCCACGTCGTAGTCGTGAATCAGGGTGCCGCGCGGCGCCTCGATGATGCCCACACCGCTGCGCTGGCGCACCCCGATGCTCAGCAGATCACCCGATAAAAGCGCTGGGCTGTCGAGCAGCTCGGCAATTACCTCGACCGAATGCAGCATCTCGATCATGCGTGCCCAGTGATAGGCCAGCGTGGCGTGCACCAGATCGCCCTGACCCCAGGCCACAAACACCTGGCGCTCGGCTTCGGCGCGCGGCGTTGGAATGAAGTCGCAATTCTGTACCCGGGCCAGCGGGCCCACGCGGTACCAGCCCTGCTCGCGCCCCAGGCTGCGCAGATGCGGAAACTTCATATAACTCCAGGCGCGCACCTCTTCTTCAATCAGCTCCAGATAGCGCTGGTCGTCGACGCCATCAAACAGGATGGCGCCATTGGCATCTCGCGCGCGCAACACACCGTCGTAAAAATCCATCGCGCCGTCCGGGCGCACCAGCGACATCAGATTGGAGCGGAAGGTACCAAACTGGTTGTAGAGAGCCGGGTTTTGTGCATGCAGCTGCTTGGCAATGTCCACCGACTCCTGCGCCCACTGGAGTATTTGCGGCAGCTCCCGCTTGAGGCTGTACAGCTCTTCGGCCGTGACCAGCTTATTAACTCCGCCGGGCACCGCGCCCGTGCCATGCACCCGCTTGCCCGAAGTAATGCGGATCACTTCCTGGCCAAACTTGCGCAGCATGATTCCTTTTTTGGCAATTTCGGGATGTGCCTGCGCCACCCCCACGATGTTGCGCTTGGCCACCTCGGAGTCAAAGCCAAACAAAAGGTCGGGCGACGACAGGTGAAAGAAATGCAGTGCGTGGGATTGCAGCATTTGCCCGTAATGCATCAGGCGGCGCACCGCGTCGGCGCTGGCCGTAATGGGCGTGGCGCCCAGCACGCGGTCAAACGCCTTGGCGGCAGCCAGGTGGTGCGACACCGGGCAGATCCCGCACAGGCGCTGCACCATCACCGGCACCTCCCAATAGGGT
>CAISLL010000380.1 GCA_903886165.1 uncultured beta proteobacterium
ATGCTGACCATTGTCAAAGGCACAGCCATCGCGCAGTACGTGAGCCGTGACCATGTGGCCACCCTGAACGGCGCCCTGGGTGTGCCGCTGGCACTGGCACGGGCAGCCTCGCCCTTTTTACTGGGGGTTATGTGGTCACCGCAGGCGGGTTACAGCCATGGCTTGTGGCTGTTGCTGGGCATGAGTGTGATCGGGGTGATGGCTTTGGCACTGGCACAACGGCACCATTTGGTGGCCCGCTGAGCGCCAGCGTGCTGGCTCATTGGGCGGCCGGGCTGGCGACCGCAGAGCTGCCCGCTTTGGGCGGCCTCGCGACTGCGGGCTCAGGCATGCGAAGCACCACAGCAAGTGGCCTCGCTGTGACTTGAGTTGACTTATTTGCTATACTTGCAATAGCATTATGCGATTTATCAAAAAGCGCTGCAGGGATATTTGTTCTTAAATTTTGAGTCCTGACAGACGTTCTGGCGCTGGTGAAGCCAGCAGCAGCCAAAGTCACACGCGGTGCTGTCCCAGCGGGTTTTGTCAGTGTCGCGTCGCTTGGCGTCAATTGGGCCACGGGGCTGCTAGCGGTTTGCGGGGGCACGACCTGGCCGGATTCAAACAGCTGGTTCTGAATTCGGATCAACCAGGCACCCATGGCCAGCAGCAGCACCAGTACCAACAGCGCAGCCCACTGCTTCAGGTTGCGGTCTGGCACCGGTACCTGGTTCATGGCACGCGCTACAGGTTGGGCGCTAGCAGTCGCTGCAAATCTTTCTCTTCCATGCCGCGCCGCGCTGCCAGGTCGTGGAGCTGATCATCACCGATCTTGCCCACATTGAAATAAGTGGCGGCAGGATGGCCAATGTAGAAACCACTGACACTGGCTGCCGGGTTCATGGCCAGGCTCTCGGTGAGTGTCATGCCGATGTCGGCACATTGCAGCAGCTCAAACATGTCTCTCTTGACGCTGTGGTCGGGGCAAGCTGGGTAGCCGGGTGCCGGGCGGATGCCCTGGTATTTCTCGGCCACCAGGTCGCTGGTTGATAGGGCTTCCTCGGCGGCGTAGCCCCACAAGTCGGTGCGCAGCTTTTTGTGCAGACATTCTGCAAAAGCCTCGGCCAGCCGGTCTGCCAGAGACTTGAGCAGAATGGCACTGTAGTCGTCGTGCGCGGCCAGAAACTGCGCTTCTTTCTTTTCACTGCCAAGGCCGGCGGTCACGGCGAACATGCCCACATAGTCCGGCGCGGCGGCTTTGGCTGCCACAAAATCGGCCAGGCAGCGGCTCGGGCGCATCACGCCGTCAATTTCCTCCTTCGCAGCTTGCTGGCGCAGTCCGTACCAGGTCATCGCCACGTTGGCGCGGGTCTCATCCGTGTAAAGCTCGATGTCATCGTCATTGACTGAATTGGCCGGATAAATACCCAGCACGCCATTGGCGCTGAGCCAGCGTCCTTCAATGATTTTCTTCAGCATGGCCTGGCCATCGGCATAGACTTTTTTTGCCTCGGCTCCGACCACCTCATCGTCCAGAATCGCCGGAAATGGCCCGGCCAGGTCCCATGTCTGGAAGAATGGGGCCCAGTCAATGTATTGGGCAATCTCGCCCAGGTCGTAGTTCCTGAACACCCGCTTGCCGATGAATCTTGGCCGTTGGGGCTGGTAGGCCGTCCAGTCAAAGGGCGTCTTGTTGGCGCGCGCCCTGGTCAGGGGCCAGAGCGGGGTTTGTTTCTTGTTGGCGTGCTGTTGGCGCACACGCTCATAGTCGGTGTTCAACTCGTCAACAAACGCGTTGGCCGCCTCACCCAGCAGACTTTGCGCCACCCCCACGCTGCGCGAGGCATCCGGCACATAAACCACCGGGCCTTCGTAATGCGGTGAAATCTTGACAGCCGTGTGAACCCGGCTGGTGGTGGCGCCACCAATCAGCAGCGGGATCTTCTTGACGCGGAAGTAGTCGTCTTTTTGCATCTCGCTGGCCAGGTATTGCATTTCTTCCAGGCTCGGTGTGATCAGGCCGGACAAACCAATCATGTCGGCGCCCTCCACCTTGGCTCGCGCCAGGATCTCATGGCACGGCACCATCACACCCATGTTGACCACGTCGAAGTTGTTGCACTGCAGGACCACGGTGACGATGTTTTTGCCAATGTCGTGTACATCGCCCTTAACGGTGGCGATGATGATCTTGCCTTTGGTTGCCACATCGCGCCCGGCCGCTTCGTCGAGCCGCTTTTCTTCTTCGATGTACGGGATCAGATGCGCCACGGCCTGTTTCATGACCCGCGCGCTTTTGACCACCTGCGGCAAAAACATCTTGCCCTGGCCAAACAGGTCACCCACGATGCCCATGCCGGCCATCAGCGGGCCTTCAATCACATGCAGCGGCCGACCTCCTTTGGCAACGATCTGCCGGTAAGCTTCTTCGGTGTCTTCAATGATGAAATCTGTGATGCCATGCACCATGGCATGGCTCAGACGCTGCGCCACCGCCACCGGATGTTCTGGGGTGCCGCGCCACTCCATTTTTTTGCTCTCATCTTTGGCACCGCTCTTGGCGGTTTCAGCAATTTCGACCAGCCGCTCGCCAGCATCCGGACGGCGGTTCAGCACCACATCTTCCACCCGTGCGCGCAATTCGGGTTCCAGGTCGTCGTAGACACCGACCATGCCGGCGTTCACGATGCCCATGTCCATACCAGCTTGAATCGCATGGTAAAGAAATACGGTGTGGATCGCCTCGCGCACCGGGTCATTGCCGCGAAAGCTGAACGACACATTGGAGACCCCGCCGCTGACCTTGGCACCGGGCAGGTTTTCCTTGATCCAGCGCGTGGCATTGATGAAGTCGACCGCGTAATTGTTGTGCTCTTCAATGCCAGTGGCAATGGCGAAGATGTTTGGGTCAAAGATGATGTCTTCCGGCGGAAAGTCCACCTCATCAACGAGGATGCGGTAGGCACGCTCACAAATCTGGATCTTGCGCTCATAGGTGTCCGCCTGGCCCAACTCGTCAAATGCCATCACCACCGCCGCCGCGCCATAACGCCGCAGCAATTTGGCCTGGTGCTTGAAGGCGTCCACACCTTCTTTCATGCTGATCGAATTCACCACCGCCTTGCCCTGCACACAGCGCAGGCCGGCCTCGATCACGCTCCATTTGCTGGAGTCAATCATCACAGGAACCCTTGAAATATCTGGCTCAGATGCTATTAAATTAAGAAAACGAACCATGGCCGCCTGGCTGTCGAGCATGGCCTCGTCCATGTTGATATCGATGATCTGGGCGCCGTTTTCCACCTGCTGGCGCGCCACGCTCAGGGCCTGATCGAACTCACCGTTCAAAATCATGCGGGCAAAGGCCTTGGAGCCGGTCACATTGGTGCGCTCGCCGATGTTGACGAATGAAGCGATTGGGGACACAGCTTCGGCGTTGTCCCCAACAGACTGGCCAACTGCGGCAATTCCAACGCTCAGCGGCTCAAGGCCGGACAACTTCATGGGGGGGATGATCATTTCAGACATGCAACTCACCTGTAAAAATACCAGTCAGGTGAGCGTCGTTGTCAATATCCAAGCCTGACAGGCCGTGTGACCCGCTGCAACGCTCCTTGGAGGCCGCTAATTTTAATTGCTTTGTGCAAAGACCAGCACCACGTGGCAGGATAAATCAAGGTATTTCACATTGTAAAAATCTGATTTGTCATAAGGTTCGTGACAGAGAGTGCGTCTATAGTGTTAATGCAAATCAACCCACCAAAAGCAAAGAGGACAACAATGGCGAAGTCAAAAATCATCTACACGCTCACAGATGAGGCCCCCTTACTGGCAACGTGCTCCTTTCTTCCTGTCGTTCGCGCCTTTGCCGGCCCGGCCGATATTGAGATCGAAAAGAGTGACATTTCTGTGTCGGCCCGAATCCTGGCGGAGTTTCCTGACTACCTGACCGACGCCCAAAAAGTGCCCAACACGCTGGCTGAGCTTGGCCGCCTGACGCTGCTGCCAGATACCAACATCATCAAGCTGCCCAACATCAGCGCGTCGGTGCCGCAGCTCACTGCCGCCATCAAGGAATTGCAGTCGCGCGGCTTCAATATTCCCGACTTCCCGGAAGC
>CAISLL010000381.1 GCA_903886165.1 uncultured beta proteobacterium
CGCATTCACGAATACAAGCGCCAGCTGCTCAATGTGCTGCATGTGGTGGGCCGTTACCAGGCCATTCTGGCCAACCCCGACGCGCCATGGGTGCCGCGCACGGTCATCTTTGCGGGCAAGGCGGCGTCCAGCTACCAATCCGCCAAATCGATCATCCGGCTGATCCATGATGTGGGCCTGAGCATCAACAACGACCCCCGGGTGGGTGACAAGCTCAAGCTGGTCTTCATCCCGAACTACGGTGTGTCAGTGGCTGAAACCATCATGCCGGGGGCGGATTTGTCGGAACAGATTTCAACCGCAGGCACAGAGGCCTCCGGCACCGGCAACATGAAACTGGCACTCAACGGTGCGCTGACCATCGGCACCGATGATGGCGCCAACATTGAGATTCGGGAAAACGTGGGTGATGAAAACATCTTCATCTTTGGCCTGAAAACCCCCGAAGTTCGTGATCTGCGCGTGGCGGGTTACCACCCCCTGAACTATTACGAGAAGAATCCGGCGCTCAAGGCAGTGCTGGATGCCATCGGTGGTGGCCAGTTTTCGCCCGAAGATCCCAGCCGCTACAGTGCACTGATCAACTCGCTGGTGTGGGGTGGCGACCACTACATGTTGCTGGCTGACTACGCCTCCTATGTCGAGACGCAGGCCCAGGTGGATGCGCTCTACCGCCAACCCGATCAATGGTGCCATCGCGCCATTCGCAATGTGGCCGGCATGGGGGTGTTTTCCTCTGACCGTACCATCGCCCAATATGCCAGCGACATCTGGCATGTGGATAGCCTGAACGGACACGACTGACCCTGCACCCATTGCGTACACACCCATCCGTCCCAAACCCCATGCTGACATCTTCCGACATCGAGCGACTTGGCAACGCCAGCCACGGCGACCCGTTTGCGGTGCTGGGGCCACACCGACAGACACCTGCGCGATCCAGCGTCCGGTGTTTTCTGCCCAATGCGACCCAGGTTGACGTGACAACACCGCAAGGCAAGCCGCTGGCCATGTTGACACCACGCCACAGCAAGGATTTTTTTGAAGGCAGCGTCCCTATGCAGATCGGTGACGCCTACTTGTTGCAGGTGCAGTGGATCGATGGCCAACGAAGCACACTGGAAGACCCTTACCGCTTTCCAACGGTGCTGGGTGAAATGGATGTCTGGCTCTTGGGCGAAGGCACACACCTGCGGCCGTTTGAAGCACTGGGCGCACACCCGTGCACCATGCTTGGCGTGCCAGGCACCCGCTTTGCCGTGTGGGCACCCAATGCAAGCCGCGTCAGCGTGGTGGGTGAATTCAACTTCTGGGACGGTCGGCGCCACCCGATGCGCCGGCGCCGCGAATGCGGCGTGTGGGAACTGTTCTTGCCCGGTGTGCAGATGGGTGCGCTTTACAAGTTTGAAATCCGCTCGCAAAACGGCGAGGTGCTGCCCGCGCGCGCCGACCCCTATGCCCTGCAGGCCGAGTTACGCCCGGCTACGGCAAGCGTGGTCGGCCACCTGCCACACAAGGTGCAACGTTCAAAGGAACGCCAGGCAGCCAACGCGTTGAATGCACCCGTGAGCATTTACGAGGTGCATCTGGGCTCATGGCGGCGCGCGGCAGAAGACAACAACCGCTGGCTGACCTGGGACGAACTGGCCGACACCCTCATTCCCTACGCTCAGGAAATGGGCTTCACCCACCTTGAATTGCTGCCGGTGAGTGAGCACCCATTTGATGGCTCCTGGGGTTACCAGCCGATTGGCATGTATGCGCCCACCTCCCGTTTTGGTGATGCGGATGGTTTTGGCCGACTGGTGGCACGCTGCCATGCGGCTGGCATCGGGCTGATCCTGGACTGGGTGCCGGCGCACTTTCCGAGTGATGCACACGGGCTGGCCAACTTTGATGGCACCCATTTGTACGAATACGC
>CAISLL010000382.1 GCA_903886165.1 uncultured beta proteobacterium
CAGGCCACGACCCGAAATCATGGGCACCACGCCCCCGCAGGCCGCCACAAGCGGGGCCAGCATCAGGCTCACCTTGTCTCCGACACCGCCAGTGGAGTGTTTGTCCAGCACCGGGCCATTCAGATGTGCGCCTGACCAGTCCATGACCAGACCCGAATGTGTCATCGCCTGCGTCAGGGTCACGGTCTCGGCGCGGTCCATGCCTTTGAGAAACATGGACATGGCGAGTGCGGCGGCCTGGCCCTCGCTCCATGAACCATCGACCAGGCCCTTCACAAAGTGTTCGATGTGGGCGCGCTCAAGCGCGTGGCCGTCACGTTTTATCCGGATGATTTCCTGGGCGAGCATGGTGTGTGTCAAAGGTGTGTTCCGTGTGGCATCACCGTAGGGTGGATCGGTCAGAGGCCGCAGGGGTGGCTGGATCAGTAGCTGCCTGGTTCGGCGGCGCTGGCAAGCGTTGTGTCACCGAGCAGGGTTTCAATGTCGCCCAACAGGCTGCTGGCACCGATGCGAAAACGTTTTGGGGTCAGGGCATCTTCACCCAGGTATTGGGACACCAATGCCAGATAAACCATCGCGTCCTGCACCGTCCTGATGCCGCCTGCGGCCTTGAAGCCCACATGATGTTTGCCAGATGAACTGGCCGCAATGGCACCGAGCATGATGCCTGCCGCTTCCGGCGTGGCGTTGACCAATGTCTTGCCGGTGCTGGTTTTCAAAAAGTCAGCGCCAACTTCCAGCGCGAGCTGGCTGGCGCGGGCAATCAGCCCGGGGGTCTTGAGTTCACCGGTTTCCAAGATCACTTTCAGCAGCAGGCCCGGACAGGTTTGGCGCACTGCCGTCAGCAAACGAGTCACGGATGTCTCATCGCCGGCGATGAGCGCTTGGTAAGGCAGCACCACGTCTACCTCTTGTGCACCCGCTTGCACGATCTGCAACGTGTCACGCACGGCGGCGTCGATGTCGGTGTTGCCATGCGGAAAGTTGGCGACCGCTGCCACACCAATGTGCGTCGGCAATTGCGCGCGAGCTAAGGCGGCCAGACGTGGCCAGACACAGACCGCCGCCACCGGACCAAATGGGCTTTGGGCACGTTGGCAGAGCTTGGCAATGTCGGCTTCGGTGTCGGCCTCGTTCAGGCTGGTGAGGTCGAGGCAGGCCAGGGCGATTTTTGAGCTGGTTTGGAGGTCATGCGGCCGGGTTGGCGTTGTGTTCATGGTGGATGCGGTCATGATGGCTTTTGATGATACGCGTGGAAATTGGGTTGGCCCGTGGTGCTGACCCGCGCAGCGGCAGTTTTTGGCGGGCCCCACCGGTCATCACGCCCGGCGTACCCGCAGCGCCAGAATTACCCGGCTGTTTCTTCCGGAAAGGGCAGGACCGAAATGATGTCGGCCAATAACCGACTGGCTTTTGCACTGCCTGCTTGCGCCTGTTGCAGCGTGTGCGCGTGGCTCAGTTCCTCCAAAGACATGCCCGCGCCAAAATTGGTGATGAATGACAGGGCCAGCACACGCAGGCCAAGGTGGCGCGCCAGAATCGTCTCGGGCACGGTGCTCATGCCCACCGCGTCGGCACCCAGCAGACGGGCCATGCGGATTTCGGCAGGGGTCTCAAACTGCGGCCCCAGAAACCAGGCGTACACGCCTTCAAAAAGTATAGTACCTTGCGCTTTTGCAATAAGGGCTGCAAGGCTTTTTAGCTCTGAATCATAGGCGTTGACCATGTTCACAAAGCGCTCATTGCCTGCGGTGCCTACCAGCGGAGAGCGTTGTGGCATGTTCAGGTGGTCGCTGATCAGCATCAGGCTTTGTGGCGGCATGTCGAGGCGCAAACTGCCTGCGGCATTGGTTTGCACCAGGGTGTGGCAACCCAGGCTTTTGAGCACGCGCAGCGGCTCCGCCATGCCGTCCACCGCGCCGGTTTCATAGCAGTGTGCCCGCCCGCTCATCACGGCCACCGGCTGCAGGCCAATCTTTCCCAGCCACAGTGTGGCGCTGTGGCCGGCCACGGTGGGCTGCGGAAAACCTGGCAGGTCGGTGTAGGGGATTTGAACCGCGTCGGTGATGAGGTTGGTCAGGCCGCCCCAGCCGGAACCCAGCACCACGGCGATGCGTGGCTGGATGTGCGGGGCGCGCTGGGTGATTGTGCTGAGTGCATCCATGGGGGTCTGGTGTTCCGTGAGGCGCGGCGGGAGCCGGTAAGCGTGGATTAGCGTGGCTTGAGGTGATCCGGCCCAAAACTCTCAGGCAACAGGTCGCGCAAGGTGTAGCGTGGCCCCAGGGCCGTTTCATTGGCACTCCAGATGGGCGTGTCTTGGGTGCAGAATTCTCGCAATTTCTGCCTGCATCCCCCGCAAGGTGTGGTCCATGCGCTATTGTTTTTGCCACCCGTGCCAACCACCAGGACGGCCAGTGCCCGCGTGCTGCCAGCCAGCACCATCGCGGCCAGCGCCGCGGCTTCGGCGCACAAGCCTTCCGGATACGCCGCGTTTTCCACATTGCAGCCGGCGTGGATGCGGCCCTGATCGTCGAGCACGGCGGCACCTACCTGGTAGTTGGAGTACGGGGCATAAGCCTTGAGCCGGGCTAGACGGGCGGCTTGCAGCAAGGCATGCTGCTGGGGTTCGGTGGGGATGAAGGTAGACGGCATGGTTGCACCTTACAAAACGACGAGATGTTCAGGTGTGGCGCCATGCACTGCACTCAAGGGAATCCGCTGATCAAAGGTCACCAAGCGGCCCTGATTCCGGACAGCCAGGCCCAGCAAATACAGATCGGTGAGTTGCTTGGAACTGTGGATGTGTGTATGCAGAAACTGGCGGCTGTCCAGAATACTGATGTCATCGGGCCACAACGCATGCCAAGGTGCAGCGGTGGAGTTTTGCAGCATTTGCACCAACAGGTTCATGGGTTGTGGATTGCTGTAGGCGGTCTGGCTCATGATGCGCAGGCACCCGTTTTGCGTCAGCGGTGTGCTGGCCCAGCCTGACTGGCTGTGCGAGTCGAACCACTCACCGGCGCGGGCGTGAAGCACATGGTCAGCGTCATGCAGCGCAATGAGCACATTGACATCAAGAAGCGCACGCATCAAATACCCTCTGCGTCACGCAGGCTGTCTATTAGCTCATTGGTGACGATGCAGCCGCGCTTGGGCAGCGGGTGGATGCCGTAGCCGGTCAAACGCTCAGACACTGGCAGCGCAGGCGTCGAACTGTTGACGGGATAACTTGTGGCAGGCGTGGCAAACGCACGCCGGGCCAGTTCGCTGATCACCTGGCCAAGCGACTTCTTTTCGCGTTGTGCCAGTTCTTTGGCAGCAAACAAAACATCGTCTGAAATGTCGAGGGTGGTTCGCATGAATGCTCCCGGGTGATGCGTGATGTTAACGCATCACGCATCACCCGGGTAGACAGGTCCAACAAAATAGAGTTAGCGTGCATGCTTGCCACATGCGGACATGTAGCCCTGTGCTGTGTCATTGCCAATGCCGCCCAGGCGATCCCGGAAAAGGCCCTGAATCACCTGTAGATCCAAGTCTTGGGATTTGGCCGCGATATTCAGGATGATCTCTATTGACATCCGCCTTTGGGCAGCAAAAATGTCGTGTTGATTGTGTTTGGCACAAAAACTGCGTGATTCTTCAACTATCGATTCAACTCACCCGGAGCATTTTTTGTGATCACCGAGCCAACATTGCTGACTGACCCAGGGGCCCATTGGCGGGCGACACAATTGGCAGGTGTGGAGCAGTTGGCCCAGAGTATTTCCGGTTGGGATCAGGTCTATGACCAGACTTCGCCGGGACAGTTTTGTGGGGCACTGACCGAGCTGATGCTGGGTCAAGTGCAGTTGTTCATCGAATCCTCGAGTCACGCGTTGGTGCAGACCTGCAGGACCTGGGCTGGGGCTACCTGGTTTGGTATACCGGTGCAATGCCAGCAAACAGTGCGAGTTGACGGGAC
>CAISLL010000383.1 GCA_903886165.1 uncultured beta proteobacterium
AGGAATTTTGGGTTCAGATGCGAATCACTTCGCAAAATGCCCATTAGCCGGAGTTGATCCAGTTCGGCTCTTCGTCGTTTCGTGTGGAATTTGACATCCAAGCGGCAGTGTGTTACGGCCCAAATACTGACTCCTGAGGGACAATCTGCACTTTCCAGGCGCTGCGTCAGCAATCCAAAGTTTTGTGGACTCGCTTTTGCCGTACGGTCGTTAACCACTATCAATAGGCAGAAATATGAGCATAGATGTCGAAGCCCTCTTTACCAAAGCACTTGGCCTTGGCGCTCCCTGGCGGATTGAGAAGGTCGACCTCGATACTGCAAAGCGACGCATTGACTTTCATCTTGTTTGCGATGAAAAGCGGCTGGACTGCCCTGCATGCCATGCTGGCGAACAAGGCATCCATGATCGGATTGAGCGTGAGTGGCGACATCTCGATTTGTTTCAATTCGAGGCCTATTTGCACGCAAAAGTACCAAGGGTGCATTGCCTTGAGTGTGGCAAATCCTTGCTCACTGAAGTCCCATGGGCACGCCCTGGCAGCAAGTTCACCTTACTTTTCGAGGCTTTGGCGCTATCGCTGTGCAAAGACTTACCCGTGCTACAAGCAGCCAAATTGCTGCGCTGCGTTGACAAGAAAGTCTGGCGCTTTATCAACCACTATGTTCCCGAAGCACGCAAGCTCGATGATATGAGTGAGGTCAAGGACATCGGCATTGACGAGACCAGTCTGCACAAGGGACAAAGCTATATCACCGTGGTGCATGATCTTAAAAAGAAGCGTCTTTTGTTTGCAACCGAAGGCAAAGACCATAAGACGGTTGTCAAATTTTCCGACGACCTCAAGGCGCACGGTGGCAACCCAGAGCAAATCGAGCACGTCTGCCAAGACATGAGTGCCGCTTTTGCCAAAGGTGTGGGTGAAGCTTTGCCCAATGCCGAAATTTGCTATGACCGTTTTCATATTGCTGCCATGGCCGGCGAGGCGATGCAAGAAGTGCATCGTTTCGAGATGAAGACCAACGTCAAGTTGATCAAGGAGGCTCTTGGAGACGACACCAAGGTGCTGAAAAACCTGCGCTGGGGCATGCTCAAAGACCCCAGCGACTGGAACCAGAAGCAGACCACGGCCATGCATAAGCTACAGCGCACAACGCTCCAAAGCGCCCGTGCTTGGAGCTTGAAGATGGATTTGCGCAAGGTCTATAACAACGCGCTTGTGAGCAATGACAAACAACAGGCCCAAGCCGAATTGAAAGATTGGCTGAGCTGGGCAAAACGCAGTCGGTTGGAGCCGTTCAAAAAGTTGGCCGTGACGTTGCAAGGCAAATTCGATGCCGTTGTGCGGGGCATGCTCGACCACCGCAACAACGCCTATGTGGAGGCCATGAATGGTTTGCTGCAACAAACCAAGCGTGCGGCCCGAGGCTATAGAGATGCCCGTAACTTCATCTCAATTGCATATCTGCGCATGTCCAAGCTCAAGCACTTGCCCAACAACCCACTGGAGATGGCTGCGCCGCTGACAATGCCAACCGGTGCACCTGGGGTGCTAACACACCGCTGTATGTGATGTCAAGCTTCCCACGAAACGGCATAGAGCCTTGCGGCTGCGGTGTTGGTGGCGGTCATCGCTATTGCTGCTTTCAAGATTCTGCGCAAAGCGATCTAAGACCCAAAGTCCAGC
>CAISLL010000384.1 GCA_903886165.1 uncultured beta proteobacterium
CAGGCGCTGGAAAAAGGCACGATTGACGCTGCCGAGTTTGTGGGCCCTTACGATGACCAGAAACTGGGCTTCAACAAGGTGGCCCCGTTTTACTACTATCCCGGCTGGTGGGAGGGTGGTCCGCAACTGGATGTGTTCATCAATGAAAAAGCATTTGACGCCCTGTCACCTGAAAACAAGGCGATTGTGCAGTCGGCAGCGGCTTACGCTCATGTGGAGATGCAGGCCAAATATGACGCCAGAAATCCGACAGCCCTGAAACAACTGGTCGCAGGAAAGGCCAAGGTGCTGCCATTCCCCAAAGATGTGATGGACCTGGCTTTCAAAGAGTCTATGGCTTTGTACGAAGAAATCAGCGCCAAGAATCCGAAGTGGAAAAAGGTGTACGACGATATGTCCACCTTCCGTCGTGATCAAAATCTGTGGTTCCGTTTTACCGAAGCCAAATACGACAGCTTCATGCAAGCGCAAAAACTGTAAAGCGGTTTTCAACAAGTAAAAAAGCCTCGCAATGCGAGGCTTTTTTTTGCCAGAATGATTCATTGCTGAACAGCCTACAGATGAGAATCTCTTGTGGAGGAGGTGCTATTCTCTTTGCGCCCCTGTGCTGTTCAAAAGAACAATGGCACGCCAAATCTCGGATGACGTGACAATAAAAAAGCCCTGAAGGGTCTTCAGGGCTTTTCCAGTGAGGCGCCTCAGTGGGCGCCAAGTTGCTGGCTTACTTTTTCTGCTTGTCCATGGAGTCTTGCATGGCTTTCATGGGATCTTCGTCGCTCGTGGCAGCAGCCCCGCCTTCAAGCGCCGAGGCGGCGTTGCTAGGGGCATCAGCCTGAACTTCAAGCACCACAGTGTTCAGATCAATCACTTCTTTTTTATCCAGACCACTTGAAACGATGCCAGGGAACGCAATGATCAGGCCGACCATGATGACCTGAATGATCACGAAGGGCACGGCACCCCAGTAAATCTGCATGGTGGTAACCGGAGCAATTTGCTTCTTGGTGACCCGGTCGGTGTATTCCTTGTTGGGTGCCACGCTGCGCAGAAAGAACAGGGCAAAACCAAACGGGGGATGCATGAACGAGGTCTGCATGTTCACCGCCAGCAGCACGCCGAACCAGATCAGGTCAATGCCCATCTTTTCGGCCACAGGCGCCAGCAGGGGCACCACAATGAACGAGAGTTCAAAGAAGTCCAGGAAGAACGCCAGGAAGAAGATCAGGGCATTGACCACAATCAGGAAACCCATTTGACCACCGGGCACACCACTCAAAAGATGCTCAACCCATTTGCCGCCATCCACACCCTGGAACACCAGGCTGAACACGGTGGAGCCCACCAGAATGAACACCACAAAGGCCGACAATTTGGCGGTTGAGGTCAGCGCCTGCTTGAGCAGCTTCATGTCCAGGCGGCCCCGGCTCATGGCCATGATCAAGGCACCCATGGCTCCCATGGCACCGCCTTCGGTGGGCGTGGCAACCCCCAGGAAAATGGTACCCAGCACCAGAAAGATCAGCAGCAGCGGTGGAATCAGCACAAAGGTCACGCGCTCGGCCATGCGGGACAACAAGCCCATGCGGGTCACCTTGTTGATGACGGCGATGACAAACGCCAGCATCACACCGGCGCACAGCGCCACCACAATGGTTTCATCAGTGGCCACAGTCTCAACCAACTCGCCCTTCATCATGGTCAGCACTTTGGCGTAGTTTTGGCCGAAGAACACCGCTACTGCGGTAGTAACTATCGTCAAAATACCCAGTGAACGCAGGCCGCTGCCACCGTCATCTTCACGAATCGTGCGGGCTTCAGGCGGCAAGGCGGGAACCCAGTGCGGGCGGATGTAGGTCAGCAGTACGAGGTAGCCCACGTACATGCCGGTCAGGGCAAAGCCGGGAATGAAGGCGCCCTTGTACATCTCACCCAC
>CAISLL010000385.1 GCA_903886165.1 uncultured beta proteobacterium
CTGTGCATTGATGTTTTAGACCACCCCTAGCTATCGGCTGATCCCCGATGGTGAAAACCGGGACACCCTGACTCGGCGGCGCTGGTTTTTCATTGGGGCGATTGCAGGGGATGGGGATGCTTGGATATGCTGGCCCGGTTGAAATTGAACTTGATGCAAGTCGTTTTTCTAACGATGAGGAAACCCATGTTATTGCGGTAGTGGTGGCCCAACACGCTGAAAATCGTAGACGGAATTACAGGGCAAAGGAGCAACCAATTAAGCAGGGGTTGCTTGAGATCGAAGGCTATTGGAGTGATTCTGTACCTTGGTATGAGTGGATGACTGAGCCGCAAATTCTTCAACCATGTGCAGAGGAGTGTGGGCTACCAATTTTTGAACTTGCGAATGTCATTGCCTACCAAATTCGACCGCAAAATTGGCAGGTTTTCTCATGGATGGGGATGGCATTGCAGGGTAGTCAATACGAAGAAATCCTTACTGAATCACTAAGCAAACACGCCACTGCATTGGCCGAACTTCGGGGAAAGCAACGAATGCAAGCCAGTGAAGCGGGACGTGCATCAGGCAAGGTGCGAAGTGAGAACGTAAGGTGTACACCGGAAAAAGTGGCGAAGGAGTATCGAACCTTAATGGCTACAGGCACGGAGGAACGAAACATTGCCGCAAAATTGGCCACCCGGTTTAATGTCACTGCGAACCACATCCGCAAGCTGAGAAAGCAAGCAAGAGATCAAACGTGATTGAACGGCGTTCAAGCCGTGCCTGAACCGGGTTCACTTCGCAATCCGCATTTCTACTCAACCTATCGCAACAACCGCTAAGGCGGGATAGGAGGAGTTAGATATGTTTATATTGAGATTGCCCGAAGTTAAACGGCGCAGGGGCTTCAGGGCTGATGCCAGCGTTTACAACGAAGTCCGTGACGGACTATGCACCACAGGGGTTGCGATAAGCCAAAGGTCAAAGGGTTGGCCGGACTACGAAATCGATGCCATCAATGCGGCGCGTATCGCTGGCAAGTCCGATGCTGAAATACGCGAACTGGTGAAGGTGTTGCACGCAAAGCGCACAGAACTTGCCATTCTGCAAGGGGCGGCGTAATGAACCGCCACACCGACACCACCAATGGAAAAGCCCCCGGCGCTATCAACACCGAAAGGCTTACGACCGACAACACTAACGACTTGAATTTTGCCACCGGCACGCGGCACAGTAAAGCGATTGCCACACAGGTTGCACATTTGGCCATTGCGGGTCATGCAGTCCACCACCTTGCAGACGGTGGCTATCTGGTCTGCAAATTCGTTAACACCCACCACGCACAAGACTTTGAAGGCTTTGAAGCCTTTGCCCTGAGATTGGGGGTGAAGCAATGAAAGCCTTCATTCAATCCGTGGGCTACTGGCTGATCCAGTCTGCACCGTACGCAATTGCAATCGTGCTGGGCATGGCGTTGAAAGGTTGCGAATGAACGACCCAATCGACCTATTCAAACAAGCGATTTCCAGTGCGGGACTGACACCACCAGACACCATTATTGCCGATGGCAAGATTCACCGATTCGCCACCAACCACAAACGCGGTGACGATGCGGGCTGGTACATCCTTCACACCGACAAGATGCCCGCAGGCAGCTTTGGCAATTGGCGCGAAGGCCGTACCGAAACATGGTGCAGTATCGAGCGCAGTACGCAGACACAAGAGCAACAAATGCAATATGCCGGGCTGTTGAAGTCCATGCAGAACGCCCGTCACCGTGCCAAGAAAGCGGAACACGACACAGCGGCAGAAATGGCGGTGGCGACATGGGCATTGGCAACCCCAATAGTCGATGCAGCAGAGCATGACTACCTTGTCAAAAAAGGTATCCAGCCCCACGGTGCAAGGTTGATCGACACGGCGACGGCACGGGCGCATTGCGGCAGGTTGTCCCCAACATTGTCCGGGCCGTTGCTGGTAATCCCAATGCACAATGCAGCGGGTGAACTGCGAAGCCTGCAATTCATCACTGCGGATGGCACGAAGCGACCCCTTACCGGAGGCGAAAAGCAAGGATGCCACTACCGCATAGACAACCCTGATTCAGCGGCGCATGGGGGCATCCTGATCGTTTGCGAAGGCTTTGCTACTGGCGCATCAATACATGAAGCAACCGGGCAACCCGTGGCGGTGGCATTCGATAGTGGCAACCTTGAACCCGTGGCAAAGGCGCTGCGCAAGCTGTACCCCGATGCGGCGTTGATCGTGGCGGCTGACGACGACCACATGACGGAAGGCAACCCCGGACGCACGGCAGCGGCTGGTGCTGCAAAGGCGGTGGGCGGCATTGTGGTTGCGCCCGTGTTTCCGGCAGACAGGCCAGTCAAAGCGACAGACTTTAACGACCTGCACCAGTTGGAAGATCTTGATGCGGTGAAAGTCTGCTTTTCGGGAGCTATTGAAACTATAGCTGGTTGCGCAAGTGACACGGTGGCTTGTGGCCAGTTTTATGCTGAAAGTACGCAAGCTGGTACACAGGAAAATGCACCAGTGCCCGAACCTGATCCAGTGCAGGCAACGCATACCGAGCAAGCTACACCGGGCGGGGACACCACCGATACGACCGACACCACGGCAACCCCCGAAGGCAGCGAAGTTCCATTATTGCCACGTAGCCCATTCCCCGGCATGAATGGCAGGCCGCGTTATGTGGTGTTGGATGATTGGACGAAAGCCATCGATGGCAACCACCGACCCGGCGTTTACTACTGCGGCATGACCGGAGGCAAAAGGAACGAACCCCCAGAGCCGTTTGACGCATGGATAAGTTCACCGATGCACATTGATGCGGTGACGTTTGATGGGCAAAGCAATAACTTCGGGCGGCTGTTGCGATTCAAGCCTACGGTGGGCAAGTGGCGCGAATGGGCCATGCCGATGGAGCTATTGGCGGGCGATGGCTCCCAACTGCGCGGCGAACTGTTGGCAATGGGTGTTGAGCTTGATCCCTACAAAGCCCGGCAGCAATTGCCCCACTACCTGCAAAGCGAACACCCGAAACGGCGCATTCATTGCGCATTACAGGTGGGCTGGTGCGGTGATTCATTCGTGTTGCCAGACGAAGTGATCGGCCCAAAGGCAGCAGGCGTGATATTCCAGAGTGGTGAGCGCGGCCACGAAGAACATACGCAGGCAGGCACGCTTGCAGGCTGGAAGGATGGCATTGCAGCCAAGGCCGTGGGCAACCCGTTATTGATGTTGGCGGTGTCGGCATCATTTGCCGGACCAATATTGCAGCGATGCAATTCTGAGGGCGGCGGGTTTCATGTGGTCGGTGATTCCAGCACAGGTAAAACCACCTTGATTGAGGCGGCTTGCGCAACATGGGGAGGGCCGGGCTTCAAACGCAGTTGGAGGGCCACAGCCAATGGCATGGAAGGCGCGGCGGCCATGTTCAATGATTGCCTGTTGGCCTTGGATGAGATCAGCGAATGCGACCCGAAAGAAGTCGGGGCCATCATCTATGCATTGGGCAACGGGCGTGGCAAACAACGGGCCAGTCGCAGCGGCAACGCACGGGGTGTGACAAGGTGGCGCTGCTTTGTCATATCCAGCGGTGAGCGCACCATTGCCACCACCATGCAGGAAGGAGGCCAACGGGCCAAGGCGGGGCAATCCATGCGGCTGTTGGACATTCCGGCGACGCAAACCTTTGGCGCATGGGACACCTTGCACGGCGCGACAAGCCCTGCGGCATTCTCAGACGCCATCAAACGGGCAACGGCGCAACATCACGGGCTGGCGGGTCGGGCGTTTCTGGAAAAGCTCACATTCGACACAGCTGACTACTGTGTTGAGCTCGACAAGATCAAAGCATTGCCATTTTTTGCGACCGATGGCACCGAAGGGCAGGACAAGCGGGCGGCAGCGCGCTTTGCCTTGATTGGGCTGGCGGGTGAACTGGCAACGCAATACGGCGTAACAGGCTGGCCAGTGGGCGATGCAGTCAAGGCGGCGGCGCACGCATTCAAACTGTGGCAGGCCGGGCGCGGCAAGGGCAACGACGAACGCAGGCAGATTGCTGACAAGGTGCGGGGCTTTATCGAGCGACACGGCGATGCCCGTTTCTCCAATGCCGATTACACCGGAGACACCCAGCCCGTGCGGGATCGGGCGGGGTGGTGGCGCAGCAACGGCGATGGCCGGGAATACCTTTTCACGGCAGACGGTATGCGCGAGGCCTTGAAGGGTTTCGACTTCAAACGGGCGCTTGACGTGCTGCAGGAACTTGGCGCATTGCCTGCCCCGGGATCGGATGGCAAGCGGGCGCGGTTTTACCGGGTTGGGGGCATGGGAGCAAAGCTATACCCGTTAAACCCTGAGAAGCTGGAAGGCGGAGACTATGGCGCTTGATGCGCTGTGGGCGGTGTTAATTTCTGAGGTATCAAAGGAATCTGAGGTGCAAGCCCCTATTCATGCGGGATTGCGTGATACCCCGACGGTTTTGCCTGGGGTATCAGGGGTATCAAGCAAGGACAGCGACGGCACTGTAACCACCATCCCTGGCGGTGCTGATACCCCTGATACCCCACTGGAAACCGTGATGTATCAGGCGCAACCCGCATGGGCATTGGGCTGCACCCTTGATACCCCTGATACCCCTGAAAAAATCAATGCCGAAGCCGATGCAGTAACCGATCCACTTTTGGGCGAACCTACAACGACAACCACCGAGCCAAAGCGACTATTCAGGTTGCACGAGCCATGGCTGACTGATACGGAGCAACAAGCGGCGAAGGCTTACCACGCGCACCACTTCCATTGCCCCACGTGCATTGCAGCGGGCAGGGGCAAACAGTACGGCAGGCGGTGCGCTGTGGGGTTGGCGCTGTGGACGGACTACACGTGGGCAGATGATTTACAAATTGAGGAAGCATGAGCATGGCAACTGCACAGCTACGTCACGTGAGCACCTTCAGCTTTCGTGATGGAATTTTCCGCTGGTTTGATCAAGTTACGTGAGGGATGAACGACTGACTCCATCGGGTAACTTGATCAAATTGGGGTAACGATGAGTTGCCAAATCGCAGTTGGTACGGTGCCTTCAATTTCTGGCACCACTTTCAAGACCAGGCGTGATCACCCATGGTGATGGTCGTTAAGCACCCGCAGAGAATGTCGCACACTAGGAATATTCTCAGAAGGTGATGCTGTCGATGTCAAAAAAGTAGCACTGGAGCCTCTGTTTCTACTTCCGCATCAGACCCTTACCGGTAGTAGCCGTTTCACATCTGGCTCCTCCAAACCGGGCATTGGTTGATACGAAGCGACGGTCTGCATTTTTGTGACCAGATCGTGAATTTGGGCACCTGCGTTTGGCCAGATGCCGGTACTTCCGGGTGGCAGCTTACGGGTACCCTGTCATTGAGTTGAGTGGCTGAGGGCTGAGGCTACAGTGGAGTGATGTTATCCAGTCTGCACGTCTTTCGGGAGTGGTTATCGTGGTTTACTTACCGTATGAAAGTCGTGAAATTCGCACTGCATACGGTTTGACGGAGAATTCAGTGCCGATGTTCGGGTGATAAAATCCCAGCGCTTGATATTGAGTTGGCATTTAAAGGACCATCATGAAAGCGGCTGTCTATAAAGGCCTTTTCGATGCTAGGCAGAGGCTTGTATGAGCTGTTGATTGAAAGGCCAAGTGAAAGACTTCATTCCAGTAGGGATGTACGCTGAAATCGGGAAATTTTGCAAAGCATCCATACCAATGCGAGCAGAGA
>CAISLL010000386.1 GCA_903886165.1 uncultured beta proteobacterium
GCATAAGGCAGCGGATTGGCATTGCGGCCCAGTTTGTAGCCGTGGCGCATGACGAAAAACTGCCTTATTGCCGCACCGGCAAACATCATGCCGATCAGCACCAGCCAATTCTGCGGGTGCGTGTAGGTAAAGCTGTAGTGGCCGCTGAGCATGGCAAACAGCACTGGCAGCGTGAAGTAGGTGTTATGCACACTGCGCTGTTTGCCGCGTTTGCCATGAATCGGGTCGACCGGCTCGCCCGCCTTGATGCTGGCCACCACCTTGCGCTGACCCGGAATGATCCAGTGCGCCACGTTGGCGCTCATGCTGGTGGCGAGCATGGCCCCCACCAGCAGGAAAGCCGCGCGCCCGGCAAACCAGTGGCAGGCCAGCCAGCTTGCCACACACACCAGCAGCAGCACCAGCGCGCCCACGATGGCATCGCCGTTTTTGCGCTGGCCGTAGATTCGGCAAATCAGGTCATAGAGCAGCCAGAACACCGCCAGAAACGCGAGCGCCACGGTGACCGCCTGCCACGGCGCCCAGTCCATCTTTGACTTGTCGATCAGGTAGGTGCCGGCGCTCCACAGGTAGGACACAGTGAACAGTGAAAAACCGGTCAGCCAGGTGCTGTAGCTTTCCCAATAAAACCAGTGCAGGTGTTTGGGCAACTGGGGCGGCTGCACGGCAAATTTCACCGGGTGATAGAAACCACCGCCGTGCACCGCCCAGAGTTCGCCGCTGACACCCTGTTTTTTCAGGTCGTCGTCTTCCGGGGGGGTCAGGCTGCTGTCCAGAAACACAAAATAAAACGATGAACCGATCCAGGCAATCGCGGTGATCACATGCGCCCAGCGCAGCAGCAGATTCAACCAGTCCAGCACATAACTTTCCATCATTCGTCCTTCAGGTTTTTTCGCCGGTGAGGGCTGAGCTGCCCATCACCAGCAAGAGTTGTGCCGCCACCGACAGCGCAATCACCTCGGGGGCCTTCCCTTGGATGCCGGCCAGCCCGATCGGGCAGGTGACATGCGCCAGTTCTTCATCCGAAAAGCCGCGCACCTGCAGCCGGTGGCGAAATGCCGCCCACTTGGTCTTGCTGCCAATCAGGCCGATGAACGGCAAGTCCGCCTGCAGGCGCTGGCGGGCCAGGCAGGCGGCCACCACGTCCAGGTCTTCGGCGTGGCTGAAGCTCATCACCAGCACATGCGAGCCCGCTGCCAACTCGGCCACCGCCCGTTGCACTGGGTCAGAAAACTCGGTGCACACGTTGGCGGGCAAGGGTTCCGGAAAAATGCCGTCGCGGCTGTCGACCCAGTTCACACACAGCGGCAAACGCGCCAGCGTCTGCACCAGCGCCCAGCCAACATGGCCGCCGCCAAACAGCGCCACGTGGGGCCAGTGGGCGCGTGTCGCAGCAAATTCCACCTGCAGGCGCGGCAGGTCCACGGCACTGACCGCTTCAAACTTCAGCGTGACCTCGCCGCCACAACACTGGCCCAGCGAGGGTCCCAGGGCATAACGCAGCAGGGGTTCGCCTGACTTGCCCTGCAGCCTTGCCCGGGCTTCAGTCGTGGCTTGCCACTCCAGATGCCCGCCGCCCACCGTGCCTTCAGTGTTCTGGGCAAACACCGCCATCCAGGCACCGGCCTCACGCGGCACCGAGCCACGGTGGCTGTGCACGGTGATCAACACGGCGTCTTCGCTGTGTAATCGGGCCAGGAAAATTGCCTCAGATGTCACAAAAACTTACCTTGACAGTGAAATTGACAATCCGGTTCGGCCGTTTTTCAGGCACATTACTGGCCGGATGTCATCTAACCATTTCAAGGATTCCACACCGTGAAGACAAGTATCAATCTGCACATACGGTCGGTTGCGTTCGGTCTGAGCCTGGCGGCTGGCATTGCCACGCTGATTGCGGGTTGCACGTCGACACCGCTGCCACCGCCCGTCGCACCGGCCCCCGTCTTCACGCCACCAGCCCAACCCGAACCGGCACCGATCGTGGTGACACCGCCCGAGGTCGATGCCCTGGTGTCGAGCGCCAGGACGCCGCGCGACTACCGGCGCGATGCCGCCAACCATCTGTATGGCAAGAACAAGAACCGCATTTACAAGGGCATGATGCCACCGCTGCTGTACGCCATTGGTGTGCTGCAGGTGGAGGTGGACGGCAGGGGCCAGGTCACCAGCCTGAACTGGATGCGCGCGCC
>CAISLL010000387.1 GCA_903886165.1 uncultured beta proteobacterium
CACTACATCGGCAAAAACGCGTACTCCAATGACGTGGCCGACTACAAGGCTGCCGCCGAGATGCTGGCCAAGGTGCGTAAAGACGTGCGTATTTTCAGTTCGACCATGATCGATGACATTGCGGGCGGCAAGGCGTGTGTGGTGATTGGCTGGTCTGGCGACATCAACATTGCGGCTGGTCGTGCCAAAGAGAACAAGTCCAAGGACGAGATCGAGTCATTGCTGCCGAGCACCGGTGCCCTGATTTTCTTTGACACCATGGCCATCACCAAGGATGCCAAGCACCCGAACAATGCGATGGCGTTCATTGACTTCTACCTGCGTCCTGAAAACGCGGCCCTGATGACCAATGAAATGAACTACCCAACCGCCAACAAGGCGGCGGTCGAGAAGGTCAAGCCCGAGATTGCAGGCAACAAAACCATTTTTGTCGAGGCCGATTATTTCGCCAAGATGATTGCGCCGAGCAGTTTCAGCAACGAGGCGCGGGAAGCCATGGCGACAGCCTACAACGGCTTCAAAAAAGGCAAGTAAGTCGTAGCCTTGAGGGAACACGGGGCTGTTTGTACACGCTGTATAAACAGCCCTTTTTCTTTAGAGCTTACGCAAAACTGCCCCAACGTCCTTGCGCCTTCTTGCCGTACGTCCGCACTGTATGCGGCGAAGTGCCGGGCTGGGACAATTTTTCGTGAGTCCTGTTCTTGTGGTGTGTTCGTTTTAAGGGATGTCCATGGCTGACGTTGATTCCAAAAAAAATTACCTCGTCACCGAGAAACTGGTCAAGCGTTTTGACGAAGCGGTGGCGGTTGACGAGGTCAACCTTTCGATCAAAAAGGGCGAGATTTTTGCCTTGCTTGGCAGCTCGGGTTGTGGCAAGTCCACGCTGCTGCGCATGTTGGCCGGGTTTGAGACACCCACTTCCGGGCGCATTTTGCTCGCCGGGCAGGACGTGGCCAAACTGGCTCCCTACGAGCGACCGTTCAACATGATGTTTCAGTCGTATGCGCTGTTTCCGCATCTGGATATCTGGGAAAACATTGCCTTCGGCCTAAAGCGCGAGGGTCTGCCCAAGGCCGACATCACCCAGCGGGTGGGTGAAATGCTTGACCTGGTGCAACTCGGCACCTACGCCAAGCGCAAGCCTCATCAGCTCTCGGGCGGGCAGCAGCAGCGGGTCGCGCTGGCGCGCAGTCTGGCCAAAAAACCCAAGGTGCTGTTGCTGGACGAACCACTGGGCGCCCTGGACAAAAAACTTCGCGAGCAGACCCAGTTTGAGCTGGTCAACATCATCGAAAAGGTGGGTGTGACCTGTGTCATGGTGACACACGACCAGGAAGAGGCCATGACGATGGCCGGGCGCATTGCCGTCATGAGCAAGGGCCGGGTGCTTCAGGTGGGCTCGCCCGAAGAGGTGTACGAGCACCCCTCCAGCCGTTTTGTGGCGGACTTCATCGGCAACGTGAACCTGTTTGACGGCAAGCTCAGTCTGGACCAGCCTGACCGCTGTGCGGTAAAGACCGCGATTGGCGAGATTCATGTCGGTCACGGGGTCAGCGGTGCGTTGAACATGCCGGTCGCAATTGCGGTGCGTCCCGAAAAAATCGAGATCAGCAAAGAGAAACCGGCAGTGGACCACAACCTGTTCGCTGGCAAAGTCAAGGAAATTGCTTATTTCGGTTCCTACAACACCTTCATCGTCAAGGCCACGGATGGCTCGCGCGTGAAGATCACCGAGGCCAACACATCCCGCCACGAACTCAGCCACATCACCTGGGAAGACGATGTGTACTTCTGGTGGAGCGACCGCGCTGGCGTGGTGCTGCGCGATTGACGGAGCAGGCCATGGCAAATTTCACCCTGCCCATGCCCGGCAAACGCTTTGTGATAAGCGTGCCCTATGTCTGGCTGATTGCATTTTTTCTGCTGCCGTTTTTGATCCTGCTCTACATCAGTTTTGTGGACATGGGCAACGACATCTCGCCTTTCAAGCCGCTCTGGGATTCCAGCACCGGGCTGATCCACCTGAAATACGAAAACTACTGGTCCATTTTTCGTACGACCGACGGCGGTCAGCTATTTCAGACCATTTACATCGAAGCCTATGTGCGCTCAATCTGGTATGCGTTGTGTACGGCTGTGTTGTGTCTGGTGATCGGTTACCCGTTTTCCTATTTCATCGCGCGCTCCAAGCCGAGCGTGCGTCCGGCGCTGTTGATGATGGTGATGCTGCCATTCTGGACCTCTTTTTTGCTGCGTGTCTACGCCTGGAAGGGCATTCTGGCGGACCAGGGTCTGGTGAACCAGGCCCTGCTGGCCTTGGGCTTGATCACTGAACCGATCCAGATGCTCTATACCAATGTGTCGATGCTGGTGGGCATGACCTATGTGTATCTGCCCTTCATGGTGCTGCCGCTTTACGCCAACCTGGTCAAGATGGACTTTCGTTTGCTGGAGGCCGCCCATGACCTGGGCGCCTCGCCGTTCAAGGCTTTCTGGCTGGTGACGGTGCCGCTTTCCAAGGCCGGCATCATTGCCGGCTTCATGCTGGTGTTCATCCCGTCGGTGGGTGAGTTTGTGATTCCGTCGCTGCTGGGTGGGCCGGAAAACATCATGATCGGCCGTGTGGTGTGGGACGAGATGTTCACCAGCAACAACTGGCCGCGCGCCACAGCGCTGGCTGTGGTCATGATCGGCTTGATCGTGGTGCCATTGGCCATTTACTACCACTACACCGGCGATGCAGCCGAGCCAAAAGCCTGAGGCCCCAGCCATGAAACATTTTCTGAATCAGAACTTCGGCAAGGCATGGATGGGCCTGACCTTTCTGTTCCTGTATCTGCCACTGTTTTTTATGATGGTCTTTTCCTTCAACAGCACCCGGCAAGACGCGCAGTTCACCGGGTTTTCGCTGCGCTGGTACGAGGCGCTCACGCGTGACACCAAGATCGTTGATGGCTTCTGGCTGTCCATCAAGGTCGCCACAACCGCGGGTGTGGCTTCGGCCGTGCTCGCCACCTTTGCCGCATTTGTGCTGGTGCGTTACCGGCGCTTCACTGGCCGAACGCTGTTTTCCGGCATGGTGAACGCGCCACTGGTGATGCCCGAGGTGGTGATCGGCCTGTCATTGCTGCTCCTGATGGTGGGGGTGCAGAATGCCTTTGGCTGGCCGCAGCGCGGCATGTTGACGATTGTGCTGGGGCACACGTTGCTGGGCATGGCTTACGGCATGGTGGTGATCCAGTCGCGGCTGCTGGAGATGGACCGCTCCATTGAAGAAGCGGCCATGGACTTGGGGGCCAAGCCGTTTCAGGTGTTTTTCCTGATCACCATGCCCAACATCCTGCCAGCCATCTTTGCCGCCTATTTGCTCGCCTTCACCCTGTCATTTGACGACGTGGTGATATCAGAATTTTTGTCCGGTCCTGGCATCAACACCCTGCCACAAGTCATTTTTGGGTACGCAAGGCGCGGCATCAATCCGACCATTTATGCCGCAGCCACGCTGTTGATCATGGCGGTGACCGGGGTGGTTATTGGTTACAGCGTGTGGGTGGCACGCCAGACCCGGCGGCGCGAGCGTGAGATTGCCGCCGCTACCCGGGTCGATGTGGCTGCACTGCAAACACGCTGATTCAAGCTTTTTTGAGCTGTAGACCTCGTACTAATTAATTATGTTGCTATTTATTTTAAGGATTGATGATGTCGACAAACCACTATGACGGCCGCGCCTTGATCAATGGGCAGCGGGTCGTTGCGCTCGATGGTCAGACCTTTGACTGCTTCTCCCCGGTGGACGGGCGCTTGCTGACGCAAGTCGCGCGTTGCGGTCAGGCAGACGTGGACTTGGCGGTAGCTGCAGGCCGGGCGGCGTTTGAAGACCGGTGCTGGTCTGGCATGGCACCGGCCGCGCGCAAACGCATCATGATCAAGTTTGCCGACCAGTTGCTGGCGCACGCCGACGAGTTGGCGCTGATGGAAACGCTCGACATGGGCAAACCCATCAAGTACGCCAGGGCAGTGGACGTCAACAGCGCCGCCAACTGCCTGCGCTGGTACGGCGAGGCAGTGGACAAGATTTACGATGAAATTGCACCGACCGCCAGCACCGCGCTGGCGTTGATTCAGCGCGAGCCAATGGGTGTGGTCGGGGTCATCGTGCCCTGGAACTACCCGATGATCATGGCCGCCTGGAAGATCGCGCCAGCCTTGGCTGCCGGCAACTCGGTGGTGCTCAAGCCCAGCGAAAAGTCGCCCCTGACCGCGCTGCGCCTGGCCGAACTGGCGCTTGACGCCGGCATTCCGCCGGGTGTCTTCAACGTGGTGCCCGGTTTCGGGCCGGAGGCTGGCTCACCCTTGGCGCTGCACATGGACGTGGATTGCATTGCGTTCACAGGCTCCACCCGCATTGGCAAACAAATCCATGTGATGGCGGGGCAAAGCAACCTGAAACGTGCCTGGACCGAACTTGGGGGCAAGTCGCCCAACATCGTGTTTGCGGACTGCCCGGATCTGGACAAGGCGGTGGAAGCGGCTGTGGGCAGCATCTTCTTCAATCAGGGCGAAAGTTGCAACGCGCCCTCACGGCTGTTTGTCGAGGCCAGCATTCGTGACCAGTTTCTGGAAAAAGCAGTGGCTTTGGTGCCGGGCTACGCGCCGGGCAACCCGCTGGATCAGGCCACGGTGATGGGGGCCATCGTCGACCAAACGCAAATGGCGTCGGTGCTGCGCTACATCGAACTCGGCAAACAAGAGGGCGCTGCCTTGCTGGCAGGTGGTGAGCAGGCGCTGCGTGACACCGGGGGCTTTTATGTCCAACCCACCGTCTTTGCAGGTGTCACCGGGGACATGACGATTGCCCGAGAGGAAATATTTGGCCCGGTGCTCTCGGTCTTGTCGTTTACCGACGCGGCTGATGTCGTCAAACAGGCCAACCAAAGCGTCTATGGCCTGCAGGCGGCTGTTTGGACGCGTGACATCAATAAGGCGATGGGAGTGGCGCGTGCGATACGCGCCGGCACCGTACATGTGAACCAGTACGACGAAGATGACATCACCGTGCCCTTTGGTGGCTACAAACAAAGTGGGGTAGGGCGTGACAAGTCCTTGCACGCGTTTGATAAATACACCGAGACCAAAACCACCTGGATCCGGATCGACTCACCTGTTTGAGTCAGCGGCCTCTCGTGGAGGCGCTTTATTAACCATAGCTGCTTGCGCTTATTCTACAAGGGCTAAAAGGTAAAAATACCATGAAAAACTACCAGGACGTTGTTGCCGACCTGACGGCGCAGGGCATCCATTCCATTTTGACCCAATTTTGTGACCTGCATGGTGTGGCCAAAGGCAAGCTGGTGCCGCTGGCCAATTTGCAGGAGTGGGTGGAGCAGGGCGCAGGTTTTGCCGGTCCCAGCATTTGGGGCACGGGCCTTGGGCGTTTTGGTGCGCGTAGCGAATACTACGGGCGGGTGCAAATGGATTCCTTGCGGCCCTTGCCTTTCATGCCAGGTGTGGCACATGCCGTGTGTGATGGCTACGCAGGCGGTGGGCCACTGGCCACCTGTTCACGCCAGTTGCTGCAAGCCCAGTTGGCCAAGCTTAAAGCGCGTGGCTGGACGCTGTGGGTTGGCGTTGAGCCCGAGTTTTTTCTGCTGAAGCAGGACGGGAACGGAAAGTGGGCTGGTGCAGACGCACACGACAGGCTTGACAAGCCGTCCTATGACCTCAAGGCCATTTACCGCAACCGTGAATTCCTTGACGACATGCGGCATACCTTGACCCAACTGGGCTTTGAGTTGCAGCAAATGGACCACGAAGACGCCTGCGGCCAGTACGAGATCAACTACCGCTTTGACGAGGCGTTGGCCGCCGCAGACCGCTACATGCTGTTCAAGATGGCAGCGCATGCGTTGGCGCAGCGCCACGGCAGCGTCTTCAGTTGCATGCCCAAACCGTTTGCCGCTGCCCCCGGAAGCGGGCTGCATTTCCACATGAGCCTGACCGACGCTCAAGGCAAGCCGGTATTTCATGACCCGGGTGACGCCTTGCTGCTCAGTAGCGAGGCCTACCATTTCACCGCCGGCCTGTTGCACCACGCCGATGCGCTCACAGCCCTGTGCGCACCCACGGTGAACAGCTACAAACGGCTGGCATGTAGCCACAGCGCCTCGGGCACCACGTGGGCGCCAGTGTGGAAGTCCTTTGGTGACAACAACCGGACCTGTCTTGTGCGCAGCGTGGCGGGGCGTCTGGAGTGGCGCTTGCCCGACCCTTCCTGCAATGTGTATGCGGCAATTGCGGCCACACTCGCGGCTGGCCTTGATGGCATCGATCAGGGTTTGACGCCACCTCCGGCCTGTGACGAAGACCTTTACGAGCGATTTGC
>CAISLL010000388.1 GCA_903886165.1 uncultured beta proteobacterium
GAGTTGCACGCCGTCTTTGAGGGTGTCTGGGGGCACATCGGCAGCCACTGCGTTGGCCAGCATGTGGGTCACAGAGTAGGTGTCAGAGTCGTAGAGCGTGTGCATCGGCAAATTATCCATGAAAGCGGTATGCCCTGCAGATGGCTGCACCTGCGCAAAATTCAAGGCAGGCTGGCGGGTTCAGAGGTCGCCCATTTCTGGTCAATGTAATCGCCATTGGCCTCTGTGATGCGGATGCGCGCCGGTAAATAAGCCAACTGCGGAGCCAGCCAGATGTCGACCTGCTGGTCATATTGATGGCGCGGGTTGCGCGTCAGTTTCAGCCCCTGCATGGTGCCGCCCGGCAAAGCCAGCGTTTCGAGCTGTCCCACGGTGAACAACCACAGGTCGGCATCGCGCGGGCCGATGGTTTGGATGGTCAGTGTGGTCCCTGCCTCAAAGCGCTCGGGCGCGCCGGCCACCAGCGATGCCAGCTGAATCAGCACGCTCAGGCGGTCTTGCGCGCCGCCCAGCAGCGGTGCATCCGGCGTGTTGGCGCTGAACGTCACCCGTGCTTGATCCTGGTTGAAATGCGCTGCCACTTCGCTGCGGAACTTGTCTGAAAAGCGTTCCGGCAGCAATCCCTGGTCAGCAATGCGGCCGCGGCTGGTCTGGGTGCGGGTCTGGCCAAAGGCACCAAAACTCAAGGACGCCAGGTAGTGACCGTCCTTATGGCGCCAGGACAGCTCACCGTTCAGGTTGTAGGGGAACTTGTTGGCTTCGACCTTGTAGCCCAGTTTGACCGATGCGGGCAGGCCGTCGATTCGAAAACTCGGGGACTTCTCGCGCGGGGGTGGCGGTGGCGGCGCAGGCTCCGGAGCGGGTGTTGGCTCAGGTGTGGCTTCGGGTGTGACTTCGGGTGGGGCGGAGGTCACTTGATCGGGCGCGGGCGATGCTGAGCCGGCGCCAAAGTCTGGGCGTGATCGGGGTGTGGTGCCTGCAGCAGCGTTGGCTGTGGTCGTGTCCACCGGCGCAGTGGTTTGTGGTTTCACACTTGTTTTGGTGGTGGTCTTGGGTTTTGGTCGGGTCACCGGGCTGCGCACCGGGGCGTTTTGTGACACGGACTCGGGTGTCAGGGTGCGGGTGGCAAAGGCCGGCAATGGCGCGGTTTGGGGCGTGTGCTGCAGGCGCACTGGCAGCGCTTGCAGCAACACCAGGTGTGCCAGCAACACCGCCAGACTCAGCATCAACCAGGCTTTCGACGGAGTTTTGGGGCGTGCCATGTCTACTAGAATTCACTTGGCCGCAACGGCTTTGTGGGACGATGTGAATGAAACTTGCGACTTTGAATGACGGCTCCCGCGATGGCCAACTGGTGGTGGTATCCCGCGACCTGATGAGCGCGCATTATGCAACTGGCATCGCCGACCACATGCAGGATCTGCTGGAGGACTGGAACTTCATCGCCCCCCAATTGCAGGATCTGTATGACACCCTGAACCACGGCAAGGCCCGCCACGCCTTTGCGTTTGATCCACGTCTGTGCATGGCGCCGCTGCCACGGGCCTACCTGATGGTTGTCGGCAGTGCCTACGCGCATCCAGTTGCCAGCCTGGCAGGGTCAGAGGCACCATCGGCCTTCGCTACACCATTGCAGCTGGCGTTTGCCGATTCACTGCTTGGGGCTTGCGCGCCTTTGGCCTGTGCCAATGCCGCGCAGTTGCCAGACTTTGAGGCCTCTTTGACCGTGATCACCGGGGACGTGCCGCAAGGCGTTAACTCGGCACAGGCGCTGGAGACAGTGCGCCTGCTGGCGCTGGCCAATCACATCTATTTCCGCGCCTGGCAAGGGCAGCCGGCCCTGGCGCCTGGCGCGCAGCCGCACACTGCGTTCAGCCCGGTGGCCGTGACAACCGATGAATTTCTGCGCGGTGGCGAAAATTCCTGGCAGCAGGGCCGCTTGCATTTGACCCTGCATTGCAGCGTCAACGGCCGCAAGTTCGGCCTGTGTGAGGCGGGCAGCGGCATGACCACCCATTTTGGTGAACTGATCGCGCAGCTGTGCCAGGCACGCCGCTTGCGGGCAGGGTCTGTCGTCAGCTCGGGGGAGGTGCGCAACCTGGACGCCAGCCATGGTTGCAGCAGTGTCGCGACTCGGCGTGCGCTGGAACTGGCGCAAAGCGGTAGCAGCAAAACCCCGTGGCTGGCGCAGGGTGACAGCGTGCTGATCGACATGAAGGGCCGTGACGGCCAGAGCGTGTTTGGGGCGATTGACCAGGACGTGCAGATTGGCCTGCAGGCCACCATGCCAGCGGCATAAGGCTCCGCTATGGTTGGAATCGCCTGTGGCTCGATCGGCCGCCCACCCATTGGTTCATCGCTGTCAATTCTTGAAGCTGGAAAAACCATGCACGGGGCCATCAAGGCCAGCAAGGTCGTGGTCGACGCAAAGGCGTAGGTCAGGTGCGCTGAAAAATCAGCGGGCGTCCACAAATTAGCAGGCGCTCACTGTTCCCGGCTTGGCGCGCACGCCTCCAGATCGGCCAGAAAGTCGCGCAGCAAGGGCACCGGGCTGGCGCGGCGGGTGACGGCGGTGAACTTCGACTTGAGTTCCATCTGGTTTGGAAAGATCCGCACCAGCTGCCCCTGCTTGACCCAGTGCGCGGCGTAGTGCAGGGGCAGAAAGCCCACCATGCCGGC
>CAISLL010000389.1 GCA_903886165.1 uncultured beta proteobacterium
GCAGACCGTCATCGCCAAGCCAGGGCACGATGGTCGAAGCCACCCAGTAGATTTCACCGGTTCGGCGCCGGTTGGCGATCTGTCCATGCCAGACCTGGCCGGCGGAAATTGTTTTCCATAATGCCTCGTAGAAACTCTGCGGATGCAGTCCAGACTTGATCAGCCGGTGATTGCTGCCGATCAGTTCGCGGCGGTCGTACCTGGAAATCTCGGTGAATTTGGGATTGGCGTAAGTGATGTCACCGCGGGCATTGGAGATGCTGACGATTGAGTGTTGGTCGAGTGCAAATTTTTGATATTCCAGCTCGCGAAGGGAATCTTTCAGCAGACCGTTGACACGGACCTGTTCAGCTTCAAGATTCTTTCGTGCAGTGATGTCCCGCAGGAAGCCTGCAAAATACGGACGGCCCTCCGCCTCGAAGGGGACGATAGCGACTTCCACCGGAAACTCTTCGCCATTGCTGCGCATGGCGTTGACCTCGATGCGCTGGCGCAGAATCGGCCCGCTACCGGTGCTCAGATAGTGCTGCATGCCCTGCTCATGCGACTGGCGCAAGGATGGCGGGATGATCACATCTGACATCAGGCGACCGCGAATCTCATTGATGCTGTAGCCAAACGTGCGCTCAGCGGCGGCATTGAAATCGACGATCTGGCCCGCATCATTGGTGGTGATGAAGCAGTCGAGTGCTGCTTCCATGATGGCGCTCTTGCGTAACTCGCTGTCGGTCAATGCCCTGTGTTGCGTGGTCAATTCCAGCGAAACACGGTTAAGCGCGGCCGCAAGTTGGCGGGTTTCTTTGACGTTGCTGTTGATTTTGACGAAGCTGCCTCGGTGTGTTGAGAGCTCACTGGCAAAATGCGTTGCGGCGGCAAGATCAGCAACCATCCTGCGCAAGGGGAACCAGATCAGGAGCAGGCCGATAGCAAGGGCAGCGCAAGCTCCCAAAAGCGAAACCACGGTGATGTGCCAAATTTTGACAGCGATCGTTTCAGCCGAGAAGTTGAGGCGGAAAACGCCATAGTCCTTACCCCCGACCGAGATGTTCCGGTTCAGGGAAAGCAACCGCGTTGCAACGAGTTTACTGATCCACGCCGGGGGCAATTTGGGCAGTTGAACTAAGTTGTTTGCGCGTATGGAACCGCTGCCGACAGCGATAAATTCAGCCGAGGCGAGCTTGGTTCCGGTGGTGGCTTTTGCAAGTGTGCGCTTGACTGTGTCGTAGTCACCAATGACGATGCTGTCAGAGATTGTA
Organism: uncultured beta proteobacterium; assembly: GCA_903886165.1. Classification (GTDB taxonomy): domain Bacteria; phylum Pseudomonadota; class Gammaproteobacteria; order Burkholderiales; family Burkholderiaceae_C; genus Rhodoferax. Next base: position 1,257 of record CAISLL010000389.1, read on the forward strand.
GGCGCGAGAACGTCAGCCAACGTGTTGACTGACTCGTAAGCATCGTCAATCTCCTGCGTAAACTGGTAGTAGTAGAAAAGCCCAAGTCCACTGGAAATGAATAGCAGAAGGCAAGCCGCATACAGCGCGGTCACCCTGCCAATAAGCGACCGGGGAAGCAATTTCACAAAAAATTTCATACCGAGCAGTTAGCGCAACTGCGCGGGGGCGTTTTTGTAGAAGTTGATGTAGGCACCGTATTCGCTGCCGTTGGAGGCGATGAAGTAGGCATCCACGGGTAGTTCGATGAGTTTTGAGGCGCGCTGGATGATTTCCATGCCTTGCGGGTCCTTGGCCATGCCGATAAAGGCATCGGCAACAGCCTGAGCGTCCTTGGTCGGCACACTGGGCGAAGCCATAAGCGCCAGATCATGCACTGACTCAGAGCGCCAGAGTATGCGCACGCCCTTCTTTTCGCGTCGGGTGTAGCCTTCGATCAGCTGGGAATTGCCGCCAACTGCCTTGACTTTGCCGCTGAACAGTTGGCCAAGGGCACCGTCCATGTTGCCGCCGAACACCACTTGGATGTCAATGTTTCGTGACAGCAGATGGGCATAGGGCATTTTGTAGGCGACGAGGGCTTCCGGCCCCGGAAAGGCTACCGCCTGTCCGGCCAGTTGAGCAATGTCAGTGATGGCAGACTCTGCCGGAACGACAATCTGGCCATGGATCGCCGGCGTCTTGCGGCGCCCAAATACCTTCCAGCCTAGTTGCTGCCGTTCCGGGCTGAACAGATGATTGGTGAACGCAAATTCGACCTCGTTGGCGAGCACATAACTTGTCGTGTCGGCGGACGTCCGGCCGATCTTGAGGGTCAATCGGACACCGCTTTTTTCCGAAACGTAGTTGATGATCGGGTTCCAATACGCCGCCGTCAGATTGATTCCGTGTTGGTTGACCGGGGAAAAACTGTAGGTGTTCACCGTCTGGGCTGCCGTCGGGATGCTGACAAGAAGCACCAACGTTGCGACGGCGGAGTGAATTCGCTTGAGAAATGACATGGCTTTTGTCTCCGGTTTATCCGATTCAGTAACGACCTATTTTGAGCGATGTTGATGTCACACCGCACGCCTTGTTAAGCATATACGCAGAATGCGCATGCGTTCTCTCACACCCTGGCTAACGGCAAAAAACACATCTGCGGCAGCACGGGCATCGGTGCTTTCTGTGCTGTGCTCCATCCAGGCCGGGGCGTGCAGGCAGCCCACAGGTGTGTTGGCCAGCACCATCTGCCAGTCACGGCCAATGGCGTACCACTCGGACAAACTCCTTGGCCTGGCGCCAAACCAGCTGCGCTTGCCCGACACAATGTCCAGCCAGGCGCCGTAAGTTGCCAGCATGTGCCAATGCTTGCCTTTATGGGCAGGTGCGCAGCGCAGTGTCCGGAGCTGAACCTTCGCGGTGTCGGCATCACGGCCCACCACCACCGCTTGTTTCACCCAGCGCAGTGGCAGACCATTTGCGCGGCGCAAACCCGCGTCAACAGCCAGCCATGGAAGAAAAGTCAGGCAAGCCACGGCGGCAGTGAGGCGAGCCAGCCAAGAGGTGCCTGTCTGTTCCTTGCGGTGCAGGTTCAACAGCAGCCCTTCAGACGGTTGCAGCACCGTGCGCACCCCAAGTTTGAGGTGCTGGACGCTTTGGGCATTGACCACGGTGCCGTCCAGTTCAAGATGCTGTCCGACAAAGGTTTGCGGCAGCACCACACTGTTGAGAATGACGGAGCCGGTGGACACCACCACGTCGCGGGTCAGCACGGTGCCCGCACCAATCCGGGCACCTTGTGCGACAAAGCAGCCGGGGCCGATCAGGGCCGGACCTTCAATAACTGCCCCAACTTCCAGCACTGCATCCGGGCTGTAGGCACCCCAGTTGGCGCGCAGCCAGGTAGCGGGAACCCGGTGCATGAATTCGTCATTCAATGCGACTTGCTGAGCGTTCAGCAGGTCTGTGGCGCTGCACGGGTTTAAAAACTGTGCCAATTCCAGCACCCGCAGCTGGCTGGTTTGCTGGCACAGGTGAGCGCCGAAGCTGGCTTCATCACAGTGCGGGGGCAGGGTGCACAAGGTGGCGGGCGTAACCACGCCCCAACCGGCCCACTGTACCGAGCTGACATTTTGGATATGGGCCAGCACCTGTGAGTTGGCGGTCATGGTGGTCAGGGCCTCAGCGGCGATCCAGCGGTCAGCGTGGCCAACCAGCACCCGGTCGGAAGCACTCAGGCCAAGAGACTGCAGGATGCTGTAGGGTGTGGCAGCCTCCTTGACCAAATGCCAGTGCACTTGAATACCCCAACGCTCGCCCTGATCCAGCAGTTGACGCAGCGCTTCCGGGCGGCCACTCGCCACCAGGTCAAGGTGTTTGATGCCCAGGTCGGCCAACTGGTCCAGCGTTTTCTCGATGAAGGTGCTACAGCCAAGCGGCAGCAGGGCAGCCGGAAAGTCAAATGGCACCGGAATGTCTTGTGCCGCCGGGGTGGTGGCAAACAATACACAACGCAGGCCGTGACCTGCCAACGGAGCAGGCAAGTTTTCGTCCCTGATGGTGTCGTTGGCACGTTGGCGGATACCAGCGCGTTGCAGCATGATTCGGCCCAGAAAAGTGAAATTGCCCACCAGGTAGCGCTGCCACATGCGAGACGGTTCCTGTATCAGGCGGTATACCCACTCCAGGCCAGTGTCACGCATCCAAGTAGGAGCCCGGCTGATTCGCCCGGAAACAAAGTCAAACAGGCCGCCCACACCGATAGCCACCTTGACGCCCAATTGGTGCAGTTGCCGGTCAATAAAGATATCTTGCATGGGCACGCCGCGCGCCACCAGCAACACATCTGCGCCACTGGCGCGCACCTGGGCGGCTACCTCGCCCTCCTGGGCAACACCAAAAAAACCGTCGCGGTGACCCGCGATGCGCAAGGTGGGCCACTGCGCCTGCACCACTTGAGCCACACGCTCCACCACGCCAGGCTGCCCGCCGAGCAGGAACAGACTGGCGCCCCGGCGCTCAAGCATCTCGCAAAGGCGCGGGAACAAGTCGGTGCCATTGACGTTTTGCTTCAAGGGCAGTCCCATGATGTCGGCGGCGATCTTGATGCCGATGCCATCGGGCAAGACCATGGCGGCCCGCGCCAGAATCCGGCGGTAGCCGCGCTCGTGGGCCGCAATGTTGACGCACGCCGGGTTGACAAAACTCACCTGCTGGGTGGTGTTGCCGTCGATCATCTCGCTCAACTGGTTGATGGCTTGGGCCATGTCGATGTTGTCAAAAAACACATCACCCACACACACACGTCCTTCTCCAGGCGCTTTGGGCGATGGCATCCACGCCACCACCAGTGCGCGCATCAGCAGGCCAAAGTCATGGCGCAGGCAGCGTTGGGCGATGTATTCAAGTTCAGCTTCGTGTTCAGAACCAAAATCCACTGCGGTTCGGCGGCGCAGGTCCCAAATGTTGACCAAGCCGGGGCGCAATGTGGTTATGTTGTTGACTAAGGGGCGCGCCGAATCCACAGGCATGGCTTTGGGGCCGACCCAGGCCATGTCACCTGCCAGAATGTTCAGCAGCACCGGCCACTGTGTCATGCCCAGCACGGAAAATGCGCGGCCAATGAATGAGTCCGGAAAGTCAAGCTGCCACCGGCTGAAGTGCGTCGTTTTGTGGCTCCGGTACTGAACCGCTCGGGGGCGGCCGAAGAGCCAACCCAAGGCCAGGGGAGCGGCCAGCAGGGTCAGAACCAGCGTAGCCAGAATGATGTCCATGGTGCGCAACTGCAGGTCAACGCCCCGCTCATCCGGGTTGGCAGAAATTTGCACAGGCGTACCAGGTGTCATCCAGTGGTTCATAGGGGCTGTCCTTGTCTGAATCAGTAAGCACCGCGGCCGCGAATCACGGCGGGCAGCGTCTGGGCGATCAGTTTGATGTCGTTGCCCATGGAGCGTTGTTGGATGTAGTCAATGTCCATCATCACTTGCTGGGGGAAGGGGATTTCCGAGCGCCCGTTGACTTGCCAGATGCAGGTCAGACCGGGGGTGACCGACAGGCGCTGACGCTCATTCATTGTGTAGCGTGCGACTTCACCCACCAGCGGCGGACGTGGGCCCACCAGGCTCATGTCACCGCGCACAATGCTCCACAGCTGCGGCAGTTCGTCAATGCTGGTGCGACGGATGAGCCGTCCGACCGGGGTGATGCGCGGGTCGCGCTTCATCTTGAAGGTTACGCCATCGCTGCCGTGCTCGTTGGTGGCCAACAGCGCCGCCCTGACAGCTTCGGCATTGACACACATGGAGCGAAACTTGGGAAAACTGAACACCCGCCCGTTCAAACCCACACGCTTTTGCCAAAACAGCACCGGGCCGCGGTCATGTAGCTTGATTGACAGGGCCACCATCAGGAACAGGGGTGACAACAGCACCAGGGCCGGGAGCACCAGCGCCAGATCAAGGCTGCGTTTGAGCAAGGGAAATTTGCGGGTTGACCACCACCAGGCGAGGCGGGTGCGCCGGGCGCGAAGCCGGTTGGCCAGTGGGGTGCCAATTTGCGGGAGTTTGGTTTGGGTCATGTGAGGCATCCTTGAATTTGATGACGTGAATTAGAGTGCTGCCCGGTTCTGAAGTTGTGACAGCTTTGTGAACGACTTGTTAAACTTGGCTAGCCCCCGCTCACAAAACCCGTAACACGTTCATTTGCATGCATCAACCTATGGCTTCAGCATCTGTTTTGCGGATTCTGGTGGCTGACGACATTGAAGCGTCCCGCTTGCATCTGTGCAGCCTGGTTGAGGCGCTTGGTCATGAGGTGCTGCAGGTCTCCAGCGGGGTTGAGGCGCTGGCACAGGCGGTGCTGAAAGTTCCGGACCTGGTGTTGCTGGATTTGCTGATGCCCGATATGGATGGCTTCAAGGTCACTGAGCAATTGCGTTTACGGGTCACCGACCGCTGGTTGCCGGTGATCGTGGTCTCATCGCTTGACGGTGTTGAGCACTTCATTCATGCGTTGTTGGGTGGCGCGGACGACTACCTGACGCGGCCCGTCACCCCGGCGCTGCTTGAGGCCAAACTGCGCCACTACGGCAGGGTGTTGGGGCTGCAGTCGCGCCTGGCGGTGCAATCCCAAATGCAGCGCGACATCCATGACAACATCCTTGATGCAGTGATCACGGTAGATGGCAGTGGCCTGATTGAGGAAGCCAATTTTGCCGCAATTCGACTATTTGGTGATGCCGTCACGCGCCTGCGTGGCTATCCCTGCAAGCATGTGTTGGGGGCCAATCTGGAAGACTTGATCAGCCAGAAAGAGTTGGTTCTGACCCGTTCGGACGGCGTGGATTTTCCGGCAGAACTGGCCTTGAGTGAGTGGCGTGAGAAGGGTGGTGTGCATTACACCCTGGTGGTTCGCGACTTGACCGAGCGTCGGCAAGTGGCACGCATGAAAGACGAATTTTTGGCTACCGTGAGTCATGAGTTGCGTACACCCTTGACATCGGTTCTTGGTGCGCTTGGCCTGCTTGCATCAGGGGCTGCGGGTGCCTTGCCAAAGTCTGCCGTACCCTTGGTCGAGGTGGCCAAGCGCAACGGCGAACGCCTGAGCCGACTGATCGACGACATTCTGGATCTGACCAAGCTCGAAGGCAACCAGATGGTGCTGCAATTGCGCCCGCAGCACTTGGAGCCCCTGTTGCGCGAAGCCTTGTCAGCCAACCAGGGTTATGCCCAACGTTCTGGGGTTCATCTGACCCTTGAGGCACATGCGGGCAGCCCGCCAGTGCGCATGGATGCCGACCGATTTTTGCAGGTGATGGCCAATTTGTTATCCAACGCCATCAAACATTCTCCTGCCGGTGACACCGTCAGTGTGGTGCTGGTGTGGACGGATGCCGTCATCAGGGTCAAGGTGCGTGACCGTGGGCCGGGCATTGACCCGAAGTTTCGCGCGCGCATGTTCGAGAAGTTTTCACAGGCCGATGGCTCAGACCAGCGGGCCCGGGGCGGTACCGGTCTGGGCCTTTACGTCACCCGCATGCTGGTTGAGCGCATGGGTGGCCGGGTTGCGCTGGACTCGGTAGCAGGTGAGGGTGCCACTTTTATCGTCGAATTGCCGGTGATGGATGTCAAGGTGCCGGTGTGGACGCCTTGGGTGCTGCACATTGACCGCGATGTGGATGCGCGGCGGCGGGTGGCCGACTGGTTGTCGCAGTTGTGCCCGGTAGAGGGCGTGGCAGATTTGCAGCAGGCGCGGCAACCGCGTGTGCGCCAGGGTCCGGCCATGGTGCTTGCCGACCCACAAACTCAAGGTTCTGCCGAAGAATTTTGTGCTGCACTGCAGCATCTTTCGCGAGGACGGCCGGTCTTGCTTTACAGCGATGCGGTGGATGAGGAGTTTGTAAGGCGCGTGGGTTTGAACTGGCTGCAAAAAGCTCAGGGTGGTCGGGAAGAACTGCAGGTGGCCGTGCAGGCAGCGCTTGTCAAAATAAACCAGGAGCCCCTGTCATGAGCGAGTTGCAGCGGGTGATGTGTGTCGAGGACGACCCGGACATCAGGATGATTCTTGAGTTCAGCCTGACCACCTTGGGCGGGTATGAAGTGTGTTTGTGCGCGGGCGGCCAGGCGGCGCTGCTTCAGGCACCCTTGTTCAGGCCTGATCTGGTACTGCTCGATGTCATGATGCCCGACATGAGCGGACCCGAAACACTGGCAGCGCTGCGCCAACAGCCAGGGATGGCAGGGGTGCCAGTGGTGTTCATCACCGCCAAAGCGATGCCCGACGAAGTGGAGGCCTTGCTTGTGCATGGCGCCACCGGGGTGATCGTCAAGCCGTTCGACCCGGTGACCTTGCCGCAGGATATTCGCATTTATTGGGAGCATGGCCGTGACATCGTCGACGGCTGAAGGCCTCTCGCTGGCTGCACAAAAGCAGTTTGAAGGCTTGCGCCTGCGGTTTGCGGCCGGTCTGCAGGCGCGCTGGATTGATATCAGTCAGGCCGCCGACGCGTCAACACAACAAGTCTTGCTGCACCGTCTTTGTGGCAGCGCGGGCAGCTATGGGTTTGACCGTTTGGGGCACCTGGCCAGCCAGGCCGAGTTGCTCTGCGCCTCGGGTGACGGTATGGCACTGGCGCAGTGTTTGAGCCAGATCGAGGCTGAGATCAAAGTGGCAACCCACACGCAGTCTTTACCGAACACGCTTTGAGTCTGCCGGGTTTTATCTAAGGCTTGTCACAGTCTCGTGACACTTTGTGCGGGCACCCGGCATGTAATACAGGCCATCCACTTCTTAACCGCAAACTATCCAAGGAAACTATCATGGAACTCAAAGGCATCATTGAAGACAACAACGTACTGGTGATTGAACTGCGCGAGGACAACCTGGATGCCAGCAATGTGCGGGAATTCAAGGATGCCGTTCAGGCCGTGATTCACGAGCGTACTCAAGTGGTACTGGACATGTCAGGTGTCAAGTTTGTTGACAGCTCAGGTCTGGGGGCTTTGATCTCCTGCCTACGCCAGCTCAATGGGCGTCGGGGTGATTTCAAACTGTGCGCCATGTCAAAGACCGTGCGTGCGCTGTTTGAATTGATGCGCATGCACCGTGTGTTCAATATCCATGACACCCGAGAGGAAGCCGTCAGGTCTTTTGCGTGAGACGGCTTGAGTTTTTGTTTTTATGAATTTGCAGATTGAAACCTTGCGTGGCCTGGCTTGCCTGCTGCTGGTGGCCTACCACGTGGTGGGTGCCGATGCCAGTCTGGGCTTGCAGGTGAGCGACGGCTCAGTGCGCTGGCTGAATGACGGCATGGCCTACCTGCGCATGCCCTTGTTTACTTTCTTGTCCGGGTTGGTGTATGGCTTGCGGCCGTTTGGCGGGAACAGCCGGGCTTTTTTGAGCGGCAAAATGCGCCGCCTGCTGGTACCCATGCTGGTGGTTGGCACCGTGTTCGCGGTGTTGCAGGCGGTGGTGCCGGGAACCCATTCGTCGGCGGGGCCTTGGTATTTGTGGCATGTCCAGCCTGTGGCCCATTTTTGGTTTGTTGAGTCGTTGTTTTGGGTGTTTGTGCTGCTGTGGGCATTTGAGCGCTGGTGCTTGCTGCAAACAGGCCGGGGTTTTGCGGCGGTGTTTGTGCTGGCCTGCGGGGTTTATCTGTCGGTGCGTGGCTGGGTGTGGTTTGGCATTGAAGGGGCCATTTACCTGTTGCCATATTTTCTGGCCGGTCTGGCAGCGACCCGTTTTTCGTTCCGGGTTTGGCTTGCCAAACCCTGTGTGAAAGGGCTGCTGCTGGCCTGCGCGGCCTGCGCTGTGTTGTGGATGGGCATGCCGGTCTCCAACCCCGAACGGCGCACCGTCTGGATGTTGCTGTCTGGCCTGTCACTGTGCTTGCTGTGCCTGAGTTTTGGCTGGGCCAATCGCCATTTGGCAGGCATTGGGCGGCATTCGTATGCCATTTATCTTTTTCACGTCTTTTTTACCGCAGCGGCCAGGATATCCCTGAACCATTTGCAGATTGATGTCATGCCACTCGACCTGGTTGCAGGTGTTGTGCTGGGGCTGGCAGGGCCGATGGCGGTGGAGCGTCTGGCGAGCCGATTCAAGTGGCCTGCCGTGCTGCTGTTGGGCAAATCCCCCAGGGCTCGGCAAGGTGCTGGTGCGAGGTCGACGCGCCTGGCCCTGGCCCCCTGAATGCGAGGATGGTTCATGGACAACATTTACCAAGCGGTTGAAGTCGCAAGCCCGATTTGGCAGCAGGCCGTTTTTCGCCTGAGTTGGTGGCACGGCCTGGTGGCCGTTGCCTATGGTGTGGCGGCATGGCTTTGTTTTTTGAATGCTCGGGCGACAAGAGAGGCGCAGGGGTCTTGCGCAATGTGGTGTGTGGCTGCTGCGTTGTTGTGTCTGATGGGTGCCAATGTGATGTTGCAAGGCGATGTGTTTGTCACCCAGATGTGTCGGGCCTTGGCCAGGTTGCAGGGCTGGTACGGGCAACGGCGCGAGCTGCAATACCTGGCGCTTGGCTTGGTTGCACTGGCCGTGCTGGGCTTGGGGTTGCGGGCTTTTCAGCGTTTTAAACCCCACGCGCAGTCCCACACCGATGCGGCAAGCGCCGCTTTGCTGGCGCTACTTGTGTTGCTTGCCCTGCGCACGGTGTCGGCGCATGGCACAGATGCCATGGTCAATGCGCGATTTTTCGGCCTCTCCGTGGGCCGTCTTTTTGAGTTGGCGGGCATTGCGTGGGTGACCTTGAGCGCGCTGCGCAACCTTCGTCAGCCATCGACCAACCCCGAATCCTACCCATCAGGCACTGGCCGTCATGTTTGAACAGATACGACAAGATTTGCGTGCCCACCAGGGTGACTGGGGCGCGCAAGGTTTCTGGGCCTTGCTGGTTTACCGTTTTGGACGATGGCGCTACCAAGTGCGCCCAGCCCTGCTGCGCAAGCTTTTTTCACTGGTTTACCGGGTACTTTACAAAGTGGTGCAGATCGTGACGGGCATTGAGCTGCCTTGTGAAGTTCCTATAGGCAAGAATTTTGTTATTGAACACTCTGGCGGCATCGTGGTCAGCGGGTTTGCCAAATTTGGTGACAACTGCCGAATCCGCAACGGTGTGGTGATTGGCTTGAGCCGCGTGAGTGACCCGTGTGCGCCGGTGTTTGGCAACAACGTGGACATCGGCGCGGGTGCCAAGGTGCTTGGCAACATCCGGATCGGCAATAACGTATGCATTGGTGCCAATGCGGTGGTCTTGCAGGACGTGCCGGACAACTGCATCGCGGTGGGAGTGCCAGCCAGCATCAAGATCCGAAAGCCCTGCGAATGACCCAACGTGGCAGCTTGTTGACAAGTGGCTGATGCGCGCCTGCCCGGTGTCGCGCTTTCTAATGAGTTCACATTTACATCACATTTGAATTGGTCTTGGTGCGTATTCTCTGCACACAACCGATCCACCCATACAGGTTTAGTGCAATGACCCCTTCCTCACTCCTCTCAAAAATCGACTCGCCTTTCGAAGTTCGCCGATACCTGGGCTGGCACGTTGAACAGCGTGTTCCGCTGCGGCTGATGTTCGGACTCAACGAAGGTCATTTTCCAGCTTATGTGGTCGGCTTCGACGAAGCAGCGGGAACCATGGATGCGGTGTGCATGGGCGTGCCTGACATTCAGTCAAACGCAGCAGTGTCGTATGCCGCAATCGGCTCGACTGCCTCTGGTGCAAGATTTTTAGCGTCGGGACAGATATCAGCCGATGCTGCTGACCGTGACAGTTTCAAGCTGAGCCTTCCCCGCTGGCTGGATGTTTCCCAGTCGCGCGATTGCTACCGTTGCGAGGCTCCAGCAGGCCATTTTCTGCATTTCAGCTCACCGGATCCGCATCTCAATGACATCATCTGCAAGGTCAAAAATGTCAGTCTCGGGGGCTTGGCCGTGGAATGGGAACCGCATGCAGGTACGCCTTCCTTTTCGGAAGGCTCACAAAGTGATGACGCTGTTCTGCAAGTTCGGGAAAGACCGATTCACCTGGGGAAATTGAGGGTTGCCCATATGACCCACGAGGCACGCAGGTGCGCCATCGGGCTGACCTTTGATCGCGGTGCTCCTCAAGAGTTTGGCTCGCTGGTTCTTGCGATACAGCGTGCCCATCACCTGGTCACCATCAACCATGATTGAATTACTGCTTGCGCTGGCCATGCTGCTGGTTACTCTGCCAAGCTTGTCCTTGCTGATTCTGACCCTTGCGGCGCTGGGGCAAAGACGCAGCGCTGAACAACCCCCAGCCACGGTGGATGGTTCGCCGCTGCGGGTGGCGGTGCTGGTTCCTGCCCACAACGAGTCAGTGAATGTGTTGCCCACCATCTCCTGTTTGTTAAAGCAACTCAGTCCCACCGACCGACTGCTGGTGGTCGCCGACAACTGCAGCGATGACACTGCGGCGCTGGCCCGTGGCGCGGGTGCCCTGGTGGTTGAGCGACACAACGCTGAGCTTCGTGGCAAAGGGTATGCGTTGGCCTTTGGGGTGGATGCCTTGCGCGCTGACCCACCTGACGTGGTGCTGGTGGTGGATGCGGACTGCGTGGTCTCAGACGGCGCGGTGGCCTGCATTGCACAGCGCTGTCGCGCAACGGGCAAGCCTGTGCAAATGCTCAATTTGATGGGTTCCGTGCAGGGAGCCGGGCTGAAAATCAGGGTGCTCGAATTCGCCATGCTGATGAAGAACCTGGTGCGTCCACTTGGCTCTTTTCGCTTGGGGGGTGCTTGCCATCTGATGGGCACCGGCATGGCCTTGCCCTGGGCGCTCATGGTCAATGCCAAACTGGCCACAGGCCACATCACGGAAGACATGAAACTTGGCGTTGACCTGGCCATTGCCGGCCATGCCCCGCAGTTTTTGCAGCAAGTGCGGGTCAGCAGTGCGTTCCCCGTCGATGCCTGTGTGGCCAAGGTGCAGAAATCGCGTTGGGAACATGGTCATCTCGCCACTTTGGCAGAAGAACTGCCCGGCTTGTTGTCGGTCGCCCTGAAGACGCGCAAGTCAGCGCTGGTCGTGATGGCCATGGACTTGCTGATTCCACCGGTTGCCCTCTATTTTCTGGTGCTGGCGGTGGCATTGGGTTTGAGCCTGGTGGCGGGGATGCTGTGGCCGGTGTGGCTGTTGGCCGCAGGCGTGGCCAGCTTGGCTTCATTGGCTTTTTTCATGGCCATTGCCCTGACCTGGTGGTGTTTTGGACGCCATTTGCTTAGTGCTCGTGAGTTGCTGATGACACCGTTTTACGCGCTGTGGAAAATTCCGGTCTACCTGGCCTTTTTTCTGAAGAAAAGGTCTGCCTGGGTTCGCACCAAACGCGCCACTGAGTAGTTTCACTCGCTTGGGTCACGGCCATGCGTGGTGGAAATGGGGCATTAAAACCGCCACAGTCTGGTAACACTCTGCAAGAGCCTTCGCCGTGTAATTGAGGTCTGACCAAAGCTGCTCATCCGGCGAACGGTTCCCAGTCAACCCCAGTTCAAAGAGTGAAACCAAACCACATGGATACCAGTCAATTGCCAGGTCGGGGCATCAAGCCCTTACTGAGTCTGCGCAAGCACTACCGCATTAGCCTGTTCATCAGCCTGTTGGTGATCCTGATGGGTCTGCCTGTGGCATGGATCAAGGGCCAAAGCGTGTACAGCACAGAGTCTGTATTTCAGGTGTCTCCGAACTACATGAAGACGCTCTCAAGTGACAAAGAGGTCGAGTTTCAATCCAATTCGCAATACCGCGAGTTTGTCAATCATTTGTCCAGCACGGTCAGGCGTTACGACGTGATCCAGCGCGCCTTGAAGAAGCTGCATGACGCAAAAATAGAGGTTCAGCCTGCAGGAATGACCGAGCGCAAATACATTGAAAGGCTGCAAAAGCTGGTCACAGTGCGCGCCATTCCTGACACCTACATGGTGCGTATTGGCTTTGAGGGCCAGGAAAAAGAACTGCTTGATGATGTCGTCAACGCCATCACCAATTCATTTCTGGAGACCACAAAAAGCGAACAGATTTTTGGCTCGGTGGAGCGCCTTGAGGCGCTTCAGGCCAATGCCGTCAGGTTGCAACAAGAAATCACGCAACTGGAGGCGCAGCGGGTTGGACTGTCTGAACTGCTTGGGCTGACCACCTTTGGAGAAAACGTGGTCAACCCCTATGACACCCTGCTGGCGCAGGCGAGGGAGCAATATGCGTCCGCAGCCCGAGACCGGGCACATGCCGATGCCACCTTGCAGGCGTTTTTGGTGCAGCGTGAAACGCCGACATCGGTCGGGCGCTCCATCATGGAGATGCGCCTGCAGGACACCGGGCTGCAGGCCCTTCGCTCTGAGGTGGTCAAACGGTCCGAGGAACTGGGCCGTGTGGCCACTGGTCTGGAAGATAAACACCCGGCAAAAAAGCCAGCTCTGGAGGAGCATTTGGTCATCAACAAACGGCTGCTAAATAGAGAAGCCGAGTTTGAAGCGGCAGCTTATGGCAACATCAAAAGTCGTCTGCTGGCCTCGCAATTGCAGACCAAGACGGTGGAGGCCGAGATTCGCGAGGGTTTGAAAAAAATTGAAGGCCAGGCCGCCGACTACGCAAGAAATTTTCAGCAAGCCATGCGGATCACCGGCGACATTCGCAAACGCGAGCAAGAGCACAAGGAGGTACGCGACCGCCTCAACTATTTGCAAAATGAAAGCGCAGCCATCGGCTTTGTGCGGCTGGTGTCTGCCGCCCTGCCGGCAGAGACGCCCCAGGGGGTTGGAAAATTCAAGCTGCTGCTGCTGGTGTGTGTGCTTGCTGGCGTGCTTGCCCTGGTGGCACCGATTGCCCTGGATTTGTCAGACAACCGGATTCACACTGTCAACGATGCAGAAAAGCTGATGGGCATTCCCGCCGCCGGCTGGCAGGTCATGCGCACGGACTTGGCCTCGGAGATGTTTGCCAAGGAGCAGACCCGGCGTTTTGCGTCGACCCTGATCCGTAACCGCACACGAAGCTCCAAAAACCTGTTCTCCTTTGCGTCGATCAAGACGGCGGGAGGGGTGGACACGGTGATTCTTGACACCGCAGCGGCGTTGAAACAGCTGGGTTTTCGCGTGTTGGTGGTAGATGCCAACAGCTTCACGCCCAGCGCCTTGTTCAAACCAGACCAGCCGGGCTTGTCCAACTTTCTGTCTGGCCAGGTCAGCCTGGATGCGGTGCCGCACACACTTGTTCACCAGGACGAGCAACTGCTGGCGGTCGGATTTGGCGATCAACGGTCTACCGGTGTGCAGCGGCTTGACCTGCTGCAGCAAGCGCTTGCCCAATGGTCCCAGCAGCATGACTATGTTTTGGTGGCGCTGCCGCCAGTGCTGCTCAGTGCCGATTCCGAGTTGTTGATTGAAGCCCTGGGCCAGGTGTTCATGGTGCTGGAGGCTCAGTCGGTGAGCCGTGGCGAGGTGGTGCGGGCCAAACGCCTGCTGGAAAAGCTCGACCCTGAGGCTGTGGGTTTGTTTGTCAACAGCATTCCGATGTTCCAGGGGGGCGGCTATATGCAGGAGCTGATGCTGGAGACCTTGACCAAGAATGACTTCAAGCACTTCATGAGTTTGTCAAACCTCAGGCTTCAGATGGCGCTGCTGCGCGCGCGTTGGGTGCAAAATCGCATGAAGAGGAAACGCAGCGCCTGATCACCCCATGAACGCCACTCGCTACATCGTCTTCATTGCCATGCTGATGGCCATGCACATGATCGCAAGACGCGGGGCTGAACAGACTTTTTTGAAAGTCTGGATGCCCTTTTTTTTGCTGATGCCGTTCTCGTTCTGGGTCAACATTCCTGGCTTGCCAGACCCCAATTTCATGCAGGCAGCCATTCTGCCGATCCTGTTTGTGCTGGTGCGCGACAAACTGGGAGACATGAAGTTTGGCCGGATGGAGTTTTTGCTGGTCTTGTATTTTTTGGTGCGGGTCTTTGCCGACTTTCTCAGCCGGGGCTACTCAGATGCGCAGAACTATGCTTTTTACATCCTCTCGTCGCTGATCGGCCCCTACCTGATTGGACGCTACCTGATCAACAGCCGGCGCATGGACATTGAAACCGGCCGCATGTTCGTGCTGATTTTTCTGTTGATGTTTCCGCTGTTTGTCTATGAAGCCAAATTCTGGGTGAGCCCGACATTCAAGATTTTTTCAGGCTTTTTCCCCAATGCGTTCAGCGCAATCTCCATTCGCTGGGGGCTGGCGCGAACTGCGGGTACGTTCGAGCACCCGATTCTGGCCTGCATCATGATCATTGCGGTGTACCGGCTGCACCGCTGGTTGTCGTGGCAAGGCGTGTGGGATCTGCCGCAACCCGGGCTGCTGGGCTGGGTACAAACACAGATGCAACGTTTCCCCCTTGCCTTCAAGCACCAGATCACCCTCATCCTGATCCTGATGGCGTTGATGACCATCTCTCGGGGACCCTGGATTGGCGGACTGGTGGGTGCCACGCTGGTGGCCGTGGGCAACACCAAAAACCGCAAACAATGGCTGATCGTTGTGGCGGTATTCTTCTTGGTTGGCGGTGTGGTCGGTCAGGCTGCGCTGGATGCCTACATCACGCCCAAGGAAGGGGAAATTCTCAGCGGTGAAGCGCAAACCATGCTCTACCGCAAGGTCATGATCGAGCAATACAAGAGTTTCCTGATGGAGAAATTCTGGTCTGGTTGGGGCCTGACCACGGTGCCCACCATCCGGGGGATGGAGTCGGTAGACAACGCCTTCTTTTTGATGGCCTTGCAGCACGGCGTGCTGGCCCCCGCCGTATTTGTCGCCATTTTTGTCTACGCCATCCTGTCGCAGGTAAAGTTTGGGCTGAAGGCGCCAGCGGGTGAATCCCCCATTGGTTTCACTTTTTCCGGCATTTACCTGATGTGCTTTATTGCCTTCTCGACCGTTTACATGGGTTCGCAAACTGAACCCATGTTGTTTTTGCTGCTGGGCTGGGGCGAAAGCATAAAAAACCGCGGCTACCAACCGGATACCGACAAGGCAGACCCGGCGGATAAAACGACACCCAAGTCGCCTTTCAGACGCGTGATGTCCTGAGTAGGGCTTGCTTCTTCACCAGGCGATGGCCGAGCGCGATCAGCGGGTTTTCGATCAGCAGCAGGCTCAGGCTGGCGCAAACAAAGACGGCGATCAAGTTGTAGGGAAACACCTGCACCCAAGCCAGACCCGTCACCCGCTCAGCGCTCCAGACCAGAAACAATTGCTGCCACAGGTACAGGCTGTAAGACAAGCGGCCCAGCAGTCGCAACGGCGCGCTTTCAAGCACCCGGCCGGTGAGTCGGCGGCTTTGCACCACGGTGCCCAAAATCAGCAAGGGGATCAAGACGGCTTTTACGGTGATCAGGGCAAAGTCAAGCTTCCAGTTCCCGCTTGGCAGGGCTTCTATCAGCAGCAGGGCGGACAGCAGCAGGGGCCAGCCCAGCGGCAGGGCATACAGACGCTGCAAACGTTGTTTGAAAACCGCGTCGCCATACAGCAGGGCCATCAACACCCCCCACAAAATGCCATCGGCCTGAATGTCGGTTCGGCCCCAAAACACCGCCGGTGACGAGCCAGTGATTTGGAATTTGAAATCCAGCGCGCGCCAGACTGCAACCAACAGGGCCATGGCAAGCACCAGCGCCATCCGGGGTCGGCTGATTTTCAACAGCAGGAAAGCAGCTGGCCAAAGAAAATAGAAGTGCTCCTCAACCGCCAGCGACCAAAAATGCCCCAAGTACCAACTGTGCTCAGCCTGGGTGTAGTTGGCGGCAAACAGCAAGGTGCTCAGCCAGCGCCCAAGGCTGACATCAAGCACACCAGTGAGGGCCAGCAGCCCCACCACCGCCAGAAAAAATACCGAGGCCGGCAGAATCCGGAAAGCCCGACGGATGTAAAACGAACGCAATGACACCTGGCCGCGTCGGCTTTCTTCTTCAATCAATTTGCTGGTGATCAAAAAGCCGCTCAACCCAAAAAAAACTTGCACGCCCAGCAAGCCGAGCTTTTTAAAGGCAGCCGAGTGCGCCAGCCAGTCACTGTTGAACACCAGTTGCATCGACTCTGAGCCATGCGCCAGCAACACCAGGGCAATGGCAATGGCGCGCCAACCATCAAGGGTTGGCAGATAGGTGCCCAGGTTGCGGGCGGTGTGCATTGATGCGGAGGTACTCATGGTTTCAGCACCTCCAGCAAGCGTTCAGTCGCATCGCTCCAAGAATAGGCATGGGCCTTTTCAAAGGCCTTGTCCGAGCGCTGTTGCCAGTCTGGCGCAGATTGCCGGCACATGGCCACGATGGCTGCCGCCATGGCTTCGGGCGATTCCTTGGGAACCAGTACACCGGTGCCATCCCCCAGTAGGTCGGGGGCCGCCCCAATGGGCACGGCGATGACCGGCGTGCGGCACGCCATGGCTTCCAGAATGGGCAGACCAAAACTGTCCAGCCGTGAGCCAAACAGCCAGGCATCACAGCCGGCGTAAATTTGTTTGAGTTCAGTTTGCGCTGGCCGGTAAAAAAATGCCGTGTCGACGGGCAAAGGCACCTCTGCACTGGGCTGGTCAGCGCCAAAGGCGACCACCTTGAGCTGTGGCAACTGCTGGCGTGCCAGCTCGCAGGCGCGTGCGCAGATGTCAGCCCCCTTGATGGTGGCGATGGCATAAACGAAGCCTACCGTTGGCGAGTCCTGCTTGCTGCGGGGCGGTGCCGTGAACTGCGTCAGGTC
Source organism: uncultured beta proteobacterium (assembly GCA_903886165.1). Lineage (GTDB taxonomy): Bacteria > Pseudomonadota > Gammaproteobacteria > Burkholderiales > Burkholderiaceae_C > Rhodoferax. The sequence continues at coordinate 18,526 of CAISLL010000389.1, forward strand.
CACCGCATTGGGAACCACGGCGATACCCAAATGACCCAATTTGGCTTCAATGGTTTGCTTGAGGTCTGAAGAAATGGCGATTTTCAGGTTGGGCAATTGCAGCGCTGCATGCACCTGGGCAATTGCCTGCGGGCCAAACCACACTTCGTAGCCCTGGATCAGGTGCACCTTGCGTCCCTTGCTGGCTGGCATGTCGTGCATCCAGAGCGCAGTTTCCCACCAGGTGGCAATGAGGATGTCGGCGTCTGGCACATCTGCGGCTGTAATGGCCCGAGGACGCTCCAGCACCTTGTGCGGCACGCCTGACAGCGCAATATGGCCGGGCTCGGTAGTATTGTGCTGGCGCAGGCGCAGCCAGTCTTGTTTCAGGAGGGCGCGGGCGGTATCGCGCAGGCTCAGTCGGTCCGGGGCACAGCTGATGACCAGCACCTCATGACCGCGTGCGATCAGTTGCTGGGCGTAAATGGCAACCACGCGGTTTCCACCGGTCAGGTTGTCCGAGGGCATCAGGAAGGTGATTCGCATGGGTCAGTCAGCGTAGAAAGGTCAAAATTATGAAATCCAGGGCCCAGCCAGCCAACATGCCAACACCTAGTGCAGGCAACCAGACGCGCTCGGATGGCCAGGTTAACAGCCGGTGCCGGGCCTTGAACCACAGCGCTACCGGCCAGCTGATGAACTGGCTGGCGACCACCGCTGTGACCGCAGCTTTTTCACCCCCCCAAGCATGAGCCGCAGGCACCAGCAGCAGCAAACCCAGGGCGCGCAACAGGTTGCTGGCGGTGACCCATTGCGGGCTACCCTTTGCAAACATCAGTTGTTCAACCACCTGGTGCCGCACAGCCAGCAAGGACAGTCCAAGCCACTGAAACATCCAGCCGGCATCCTGGTAACGGCTGTCATAGAAGAGTTGCACTGCCCAATGGCCAGACATGAAAATGCCACCGGCGATCACGCCCAAGAATACATCTGCCAATTGCTGTACCCGCTGATAAACCTGGGCAGTGGTTTTTTCACTGGTGCGCATAGACTCGCTCAAGGCAGAAAAAATAATATGGGCATTGAGTGCGCCATAAACCCCCATGATGGCCATCATCAAGGTGCTGGCAATCGAGAAAATGCCAAAACTGGCGGTGGTCAGGGTTGCCCCCAAAATGATTTTTTCACCGTGGGCGGCCAAAAAGCCGATGATGGACGAGAGAAATATCCATTTACCAAAGCCAACGATTTCTTTTGCGCAGTCGCGGTCCCAGCACGGGCGGGCATGGGTGCCGGGCAGGTAAAGGTGGCTCAATGCAGTTCGTGCGGCTGATGCTGTCAATGTGCCGATCAGCAAACTCCAGACCGAACCTGTAACCAAGGCCAAAGCGAGAGTCACGGCAGTAGCGATCAGTTGCGATGCCACTTCCAGCCGTGACAAATATGCGACCTGTAACTCACGTTGTGCCAAGGCCAGCTTCATGGATTCCAGGCCCTGCAGCAGAGCGCACACCCCAAACACGGCAATCATGGGTGCCAGACGCGGGTCAGCGTAAACCGTGCCCTTGGCAAAATAACCTTGTGCACCTGCCCACTCAAAACCAGCGGCAATCAGCAGTACCACGGCGCAAAGCAGTGCACCACGCACCAGTTGCACCGCCCATGCTGTACCCAAAAAGCGGGCTTGTGTGCCGCGCTCGCTTTTCACCACACTTTGCCAAACGCCCAGGTCGGAAAACATCACCAAGGCGAAATACAGCGTGTTCACGGCGGCCACCAGGCCAAAGGCCTCCGGCACCAGTAGACGCGTAAGAATCAGGTTGCTGAACAGCCGCAGCGCTTGGGACGAGATATTGCCACCGAGCAGCCAACCGGCGGCGCGTAGCATTCTGGCGCGCAAAGTGGCAACGGGCTCAAAAGGGGTCATGGTGTGTGACAAGTTGACGCTTTACCAGGGGCGCATCGGGCTGGCCTGCCCCGCGCGCGTGTCAACCCACGCTTGCCTCAGCTGCTCGCAATGTTGTGCAAAGTCTGTCGCCTTCTCGACTTTGCAGCTCAAGGCGGCTTTGAGCTGGCGCAGTTTGTGCCAGCTCCACTCCAGCAAATGCATGCCCGCTGCACCCGCGGCGCCATGGTGCTTGCGGTAGTAGAGCAAGCCGCTGCGCATGCGCCAGCTTTCCAGTTGCGAGCCAGATTTTGAAAGGCGTGCGCTTTTAACCGTTTTGGCTGACTCGCCACCGATGTGCATCGCTTTAAGGTTGGGCCAGTAGTAGGTTTTCAGATGAGCTTGCTGAATGCGCTGGCACAAATCGACTTCTTCGTAGTACATGAAGAATCGCTCGTCAAAGCCACCCAGGTCTTCAAACACCTTGGCAGGTATGAACACAAATGCACCAGGAATCCAGTCCACCACGGCCGCTTGCTCTGCGTCAGCCCAGTGGCGGTCAAGGCGGGCAAAAAATGCACTTTTAGGAAACCGGGCGGCCAGGCCACTCAAGGTAAAAAACTCATCTCGTAGCGTGGGAAACATCCGCGCTGAGGGTTGATGCCGACCGTCTGCACCGCGCAACTCACCGCCAGCCAGGCCCACATCGGCATGTTGCGCAAGCATCACCAGCGCCTGTTGCAAGGCACCTTCATCAGGAATGGCATCTGGGTTAAGCAACAACAGATTGCGCCCAAGAGCCGCCCGTGCAGCCAGGTTATTGCCCGCTGCAAACCCCAGATTTTCCTTGCTTGCCATCAATTGAACCCATGGGTAGTGCTGCATGATGAATTCAGCTGTACCGTCCTGCGAGGCGTTGTCCACAATGATGACCTCTGCGGCCATGTCTTTGATCTCTGACGCCAGGCGATCCAGCAACGCACCGATCAGACGAGAGGAGTTGTAAGTTACGATCAAAATGGAAAGGTCCAGAGATTTCATGCAGCAACTCCTTGGGCTTGGGTAAAACACTGGCTCAGGCGGGCCACGTTGCGAATCAAATCAAAGTCTGTCAGTACCTTGCCATGGGCAGCGTGTGCCAGCGATTGGCGCAGTTGCGGTTGGTGGACCAAACGCGTTAATTGTCGGGTCAGGCTGTCAACGTCACCAGGCGTGGCGAGCAAGCCGGTGCAGTCGTGCTCAATCAGCTCGGGAATCCCGTTGACAGGGGTCGACACACACGGCACGCCACTGGACATGGCCTCCATCAACACCACAGGAATACCTTCAGCCAGGCTGGGCAGCACAAACACGTCGGCCTGCGCAAAATGCCCTTTGACGGCCTCCTGGTTGAGCGAGCCGGTCAGCGTGATGTATGAGCCCAGCTGCAGGCTGGCAATGGTTTGTTCAATGCGCTGCCGGTCAGGACCGTCACCGACCAAGGTCAGTGAAAAATTCAGTCCCTTGGCACGCAACCGGGCGCAGGCCTGAACCAGCAGCACCTGCCCTTTGGCGGGTGAAAGGCGGCCTACACAAAGCAACTTGACGGTGGCGTTCACTGCCTTGCGTGGCGTGAAGGTGAACTGTGCGGGGTCAACGCCCAGGCGACACACCTGGAACTTGGGCCAGTCATTTGGATGGCTGATGCGCATCAGTTGCCCCCTGGCGAATTGGCTGATGCACACCACTTGGTCTGCATGTTGCATTTTGAGCGCCAGGTGTTGGCCAGGCACATCGTCAAATTCGTCGGGTCCGTGGATGGTGTACGACAGGTGGCAGCCCACCAGTTGCTTGACCAGCACCCCCACCGTGGCACCGGCATTGCCAAAATGGACATGCAGATGACGCAGGCCAAGTTGCTGCATCCAGCGTGCCACCATGGCGGCTTCCAGGGCGTAGGCCAGGCCATACAGCCAGTTGCCTGCTTTTCCCAAGCCCAAACCCATGCGCACCATGCGCGTCAGCTGAAGCGGCGACTTGGCGCACCAGTAAAGGAGGGCAGTCAATGCACCCAAAGCGCCCTGAGCCTTGACGAAAAATGTGTCGTTGGCTTCCTGGCGTTCGTAGGGTTCCATCGTTTGCACACCCCGGTCAGGCGTGTTGATGGAGGCGGTGAAGATGGTGTGGCCCAGTGCGCGCAGGCGTTCAATTTCACGCAGGATAAACGTGTGCGAAATGGCCGGGTAGCGGCTGATCAGGTAGGCCATGGGGGGCAGGGAGGTGTTCATGTGTATGTTCAGTGTCAGGCAGACAATGGGTTGAAGGAGTTAGTTTTTGTGCAGGGGTCTGGCCGGAATGCCACCCACAATTTGGTGTGGCCCCAGCGTTTTTGTGACCACGGCATTGGCACCGACCACGCTGTTGGCGCCAATGCTGGCACCCTGAAGCACGGCGGTACCGCGGCCGAGCCAAGTGTTTTCGCCAATCACCACCGGGGCGCTGTCGTGGCCGGCATCGCGAATCGGGTGCGCGCCGAGCTTGTGGTTGGCATCACGAATGCTGGTGTATTCGCCCACCATGCAGCCCTTGGCCAGAACCACGCGCTCGAAGGCCACTATGTGCACGCCCCTGGATAAGACCACGCCGTCGCCCAAGGTGATCGACCCGGTGCCCTGGGTTTCAAGGTAAACGCCCGGGTAAATCAGGGTGTGGCGTCCAAAATGAATGTTGCGCGTGCCATGCAATTCGACATGCCCCATCACCACGTTGGAGGAATCCACCCGGCGACCAATGCCTTCTTGCAGCTGTGCGAGGTACCAGGCCCGCAGGCCACGGCTTACCCACACGCGTTGGCACCAGGCCAATGGGGCCAAGGCTTGCGCTGCCAGTGCTTTGACGCTGAACCTGTCCGTGCTCGTGTCTTGTTTGTAATCCACCAGGGCAATTTCCGACTTTTGACGGTCGGCCTTGCGCCACTTGAGCTGGCCAAAAAGTGCGGGTATTTTCTGGAAATGCGTATGCACTGCATACTGGGCGCACAAAAGCCACTGGCCAGGGACTTTCCAGGCGCAGCGGTAGGCCGTGCGCAACAAAAACAGCACACCCAGTGTGAGCATGACCCAGGCCAACCCAGGTGCCAACCAGGCACTGGCCAGCAGCAGAAAGGGTGCCGCCATGAACAGCATGCCATGACGAAAATCACGTTGTGATTCGTGTTGCCACAAGACATCACCTTGAATGCGCATGCGCTGGGCGACTTCGGCATACGCAATGCCCGAGCGGTAAGCGCGCAGCCAGTAGGCCCGCAGGGAGTTCACGGCCAGGTCGTGCTGGGTCATGGGGGCATCAATGTGCTCAATCTCCCAGCCGCAGGCCCGCAGCCGCGCGCACAGTTCAGGCTCTTCGCCCGCTTTGAGTGACGCATCGAACCCGTTCACCTGCGCCAGAGCGTTGCGGCGCACCAGCACATCGCCACCAAAATAGAGCGTGCGCCCGGTGGGGTAAATCCAGTCCAGGTCCAGCACCTTGGTGTAGATCGATTGCTCCGGCCGTGATTCGCGCCGGTGTCCCCACACAGCACACAATTTTGCATCCCGCAAGGTGTTTAAGGCGAGGCGAACAAAGTCGGGGTGCAGTTGGGTGTCGCCATCCAGAAACAGCACAAAGTCGCCGGTTGCAGCTTGCCAACCCAGGTTTCTGGCTTTGGCGGCGCATGGGCTGGCATCATCAAGCACCAGCGCGCACGCTCCAAGGGCTTGCGCCATGGCCACGCTGTTGTCGGTCGATTTTGAGTCGACATAAATCAGTTCATGCCGGGTGTTTTCCCATGCGGCTTGTTCGACGGATCGCAGGCACTGCTCAAGCCGTTGGCCTTCATTGCGGCCAATCACGACCACCGAGACATCGATGTGGGGCAAAGGTGCGCTCATGTTCTGGACTCCAGGGTGTGCGGGGTTGATAGGCTGCCGGTTCACGGTTTGACCAATGTGTTGGCGGTGAGACCGAACGTCAGCACCGAGATGGCAGGCGACAACTGGCGCATCACGTAGCCCATTTCTGCCAGGTTGCTTTTGGGGACAAACACCACGTCACCGTCTTCAAGCGCATAGTTGACGCGGCGGCTGACATCCATCAGGTCGGCAAAGGCCAGAATTTCAACCTGCTTGGCACCGGCCCGGTACACGCCAATTTGTTGAGGTGCCGCGTCTTCGTTGGGGCCACCGGCCTGGGCCAGAACATCCAGCACTGTCATGCGGGGTGTCAGCCGGTATGAGCCCGGTTTGGGCACAGAGCCCAGCACATAGACAGACGTGTCGGAGGAGTCAGGAATAAAGACGATGTCGCCTTTTTTCATGCGAATGTTGAAGCCCGGGTCGCCGTTCAGTAAAGACTTCAGGTCGATCCAGATCAACTTCTCCCGGCCACGCATGATGGCGCACCGAGTCAAGGTGGCCTGCTTGTCCAGAATCGGCATGGCACCCGCGCTGGCCAATACCTCAACCAAGGTGGGTGGATGCGCAAACTTCTGCATACCCGCGCGTTCCACCCGGCCCAGCACCGTGACCTGGTTGGAGGTGTATTGGTCAATCGCCAGCGTGGCCAGGGGTTGGCTGAAGTATTCGTGTAGGCGCTTGTCAATCAGGGCAAGCGCATCGTCACGGGTAAGGTCATTCAGAAACACATCGCCCATGATGGGCACGGTGATTTTTCCGTCCGGGCCTACGGTGTGGGTGCCACTGACTTCGGCGCGGCCAAACACATGGAGCCTGAGCACATCACCACTGCCAATACGGTAAACCGGGTTGACGGATTCTTCCAGCAGCGCGAGGTCTTCCTTGGACAACAAGGGGGCCGATGTGGACTTTTCCACTGCCTTGAAGTTGGGGTTTTGATGGGTGGTGTCAACACCGTTGCGCATCCAGCCGGGTGCTGCGCAGCCCGCCAGTGACAGCGCCAGTGCGCACAAAAGTGGCTTGGCGAACGCGTTAAAGAAGGAGTGATGTTTCATGGGGACCGATGCTACGGGCCACCATGTAAAACAGCGTGTCAGAAGTGTGAACTATGCCCGTGACAATGCAGCGCCCCTCGACGGTGCTGCCCCACATTACTTGCAAAAAGACGTTTCCAGGTCTTTCAGGCGGGCCAGGTCAGTGTGCAACTTGGCTGGCACTGGCAGGTTCATCACGCTGCAAAAGGTCTGAATACGATAACGCCAGTCGTGCCGCGCCAGCACCTCTGCCATGTTGGTTCGCCGCTGTTCTGCCAGACCGTCATTGCGCGCCAAAAGGGCTTCAAGTTCGTCAGCGGCTGTTTGGGGGTTTTCTGAGAGCTCAAGGGTGGCCCCCGGCCAGCAAAGCATCTCGTCGGCCATGCGTGACACCGGCCGCCGCCCGGCCACGATGCAGCCTGCCAGCAGCGACTCCAGCCAGCGGCTGGTCACCATCATTGAGCGCGGTCGCCCGCCCTGTGGCTCGACGTAGAGGTGAAAAGCCAGCGAAATTCTCGTTCTTTGCAGCAGCTTGAAGAGCATGCCACGTTCCAGATGAACACTGGGGCCAGACAAGTTCCCCAGGGGTGAATGCAGGTACAAATAAGGCGAGTCAGCCGCATGAAAGCGCTGGGAAAAACAGGCTTGGTAGCTGGGTGGAGTACGGCCAAAACCCATCACATCAATTTCTCGGTGATGTTGCACCCGGGGCATCCAGGTCAGGCAGTCAGCCCCTTGGTACAACTGGTGAACCGGAACATGAAACCGAGTCTGCGGATACGCCATGTCCTCATGCGCGGTCACGGTGATGGCATCAAACAGGGCCGTTTCCTTGACAAACCCGGCCTGGAAATAGGAATCGGTGACGAAGCCGTAAATTTTGCCAAATTTCTTGCGGCAGTTGGCAATGGCGCTGACAAGCCCCAAGTCTCCCGGGCCACGGGCCACCACAATCAGCACATCGCCCCCGCTGATGTTCAGCGGCATGTAGTTCACCTGATGCGGGCGCAGTTGGCGCTGTACCCAGGAGTTGGGCAGCACCTTGGGCGACAACACTTCGGCATCGAAGTAAAAAGACAGCAGCTCTGCCAGTTCATCAATGGCGACCCAGCCCGCGTGGGGCGTGCCCAGACCGGCGTAAAGGACGGAGACTTTCATGGTCCAGACATTTCGTCGACCCGGTCAAAGCGATAACCGTAGCCATAAATCGGGGTAAGTTTCCAGCCCTTGGAGCCATCAAGCTGCAGTTTTTTACGCAAGCGGCTAATGTGGGTGTCCACTGTGCGGGTGTCCACCTCGGTATTGACGCCCCAAATCTTGTTGAGCAAATGGTCACGCGACAAAAGTTTGCCTGGGTTCTGGAACAGGTAAACCGACAAATCGAACTCTTTTTGCGTCAGGGTCAGGGCCATACCTTCAAGTGACAACTTGTGGCGCTGCACATCCACTTCAAATGCGCCCAGGCGCAGCACCGGCAGACCACCCGGTTTGATGCGCCTAGCCACATTGGTCAGGCGGGCCAGCAACTCCATCGGTTTGAGCGGTTTGACCAAGTAGTCATCCGCACCGATCTTGAGCGCAGTGACCACCGTGGCCTCGTCTTCTCTGGCAGTGACCACCACCACCGGGATCTCCCAGCCCAGGTTTTGCCTGACCCATTGCAATACATCTGCCCCCGTGCCGTCGGGCAGCATCCAGTCGATCATCAGCAAATCAAATCGCTCTTTCTTGAGCCCTTCAATGAAGTCGGCGGCCAATTCAAAGCCACGGCTGGTATGTTGGCCGCTGCTGGCCCAGAGGCCAAGCAAGTCGCGTTGATCGGGGTCATCTTCAAGTATGGCAATGTGCATCTGGCATCCTGATGGCAATCAATGGGTTCAGTTTACACGCACACTTGAAGTGAATGAACGGACAAATGGGTCGAGCGTGCCGCTGCCTAAGATAAGCCAGATGTGGAACTGGCGATGTCAAAAAAAGTCGGGGGCGATTCAAAGTAATGTGCTGTGTCATCGCAGCACTCAGCGCCAAAATGGCGACTTCCGCCAAAAACCAACGAATTAAAAAGCGTGGGAGCATGTGGCATGAGTGCACATGTGTCGCAGACTGCCCCGCTGCAAGAATCAGCGATGTGGATGTGGCGCCGCCAAATGAGCTGCGACTTTATGGTGGCTCAAAAGTGAAATTTTTCTGTTGTCCGAAAGCTGCCACCCGCAAGCACCCGCTGTTGGTCGATGGCGGGTTTAACGATCTCGAAATCAACGCCACATTGTTGACGGTCGGGCTACTGGGTGAATGTCGGGTCTGGATCAAGCATTTCGAGCAGATCTATGTCAGGAATCGCTGCACAGGAGAAATAGATTCCACTCTGAAGCTGCTACTGATTTTGTTGGTCAAAACTGTTGTGGAAGTGCGATAGACGATAGAGTTTTGTCATTCGTCGCCAATAGCGTCCATCACTGATCGTCAAAATCAGTCAATCAAATTTTCTGCCCGCACCCACCGATTCCGAAGCTTTTTCAAGTGGCCATTCCAGCTTTGAGGGGGAGTGCGCAACCACCATCGCGCGTAGTCAGCGCCGACCCTGCACGATTGAGCTGGATGGCGCACTTTCAGGTCAAACTCATCGCCGAGATTGCCAACAAGTTGTTCGGTGCCTGATTGCTGTCATCTGGCTGGCCGGGTCACGGTGCGACCATTGGCTTTAGGTCGGCACCTGCCCCAGCGCCGTCTGCAGCATGTCAATAAAAACCCGGGTTTTAACCGGCATCAGCTTGCGCTCGTGAAACACCGCCCAGGCAGTGGTGCTCGGCAGGCACCAGCCCGGCAGCACTCGTCGCAGCGCGCCACGGCGCACATCCGGCGCGGCAAAATAATCTGGTACCGCCGCTATTCCCGCGCCCGCACACGCCAGTTTGATCAACAACTCAGGTGCATTGGCACTGCCTCTGCCAGGCGGGATACCTTGCCATCGCTGTTCACCTTTCGCCAGTGTCCAGGGCGCAGCATCCCCATTGGCTTGCAGCATCCGGATGGCCGCATGTTGGGCCAGATCCTCCGGGTCAAGCGGCTCCCCGTGTTCGGCAAGGTAGTTGGGGGACGCGTACAGACCAAAAGAAAACACCGCCAAGCGACGTGCGGCCAGCGAGGCATCGTCGGGCAGTTTGCCGATGCGCAGGACCACATCAAAACCTTCCCCCAGCAGATCCACCCGGCGCGGTGACAAATCAAGCTCCAGCTGGATCGACGGATACAGCGCAATGAAGGCCGCCAGTGTGTCAGCCAACAACAGGTTGGCAAAGTCACTGGGCATGGAAACCCGCAATCGACCACTGGGTGTGGCTTGGCGTCGTTCACTCAAAGCGGTCACTGCCTCCACCTCCAGCACCACCTGGCGCGCGTGCTCCAGCAGTTGCAGGCCAAATTCAGTCAAGGATTGGCGCCGGGTGGTGCGCAGCAGCAAGCGCTCGCCCAGGCGTTGCTCCAGGGCAGCCAGCCGCCGCGACACGGTGGACTTGGGCAGCCCCATGCGGTCTGCGGCACGGCTGAAGCTGCCCAGCTCGGCTACGCTGGCAAAAATGAGCAGGTCATTCGGATCGATATGGGTGGCTGATTGTTCCATTTTGGGATTAATCATATCCATCCTGAGGGATTCTCAAGATGATTGATGCCAAATAAACTTCATCCATCGCAACACGCTGAGTTCAACTCACTTCTTTAAAGGTAACCCATCATGTCCACTTCCATTCAAAACACACTCAATCTGGCCGCCCGTCTGCTCATGGTCGCCTTGTTCCTGCCTGCAGGCATTGGCAAGCTCACCGGCTTTGCCGGCACCGTGGGCTACATCTCATCGGTAGGCTTGCCGCTGCCCACCCTCGCTGCGGCCGTGGCCTTGATTGTGGAGATTGTCGGTAGCCTGGCGCTGCTGGCTGGTTTTGGCACCCGCATCGCAGCCTTGGTGCTGGCTGCCTTCACGCTGGTGGCCAGCTTCTTCTTCCACGCCTATTGGGGTGTGCCAGCTGACCAGGCGTTCATGCAACAACTGCTGTTCTTCAAGAACATTGCCGTGGTGGGTGGCTTGCTGGCCATTGCTGCCAACGGTGCCGGTGCCTGGAGCCTTGATTCCCGCCGCGATTGACTCTACCCTTGGCCCTTTGATCAACCATCGATGAACCCTGCAGGGAGCCCGTGGGCTCCCTGCCTTATAGAGAGAACTTGAAATGAACACCACCATCAACACACACCACGTAGACGTTTCACGCACGGTGGAGCGGCTAATTTCAGGACAGGCCACGTCCGACGGCGCTGGCGTCAAACTGACCCGCGTGTTGACACAAAACCTGCAACATCGGTTGGACCCTTTCCTGATGCTCGATGCCTTTGGCAGCGACAAGGCGGACGACTACATCGCCGGTTTCCCCGACCACCCGCACCGTGGTTTTGAGACCGTGACCTACATGATTGCCGGGCGCATGTTGCACCGTGACAGTGCCGGGCATGAAGGCTTGCTGGAAAACGGTGGTGTGCAGTGGATGACCGCCGGCAAGGGCGTGATCCATTCGGAGATCCCGCAGCAGGAAGAGGGGGTGATGGAAGGTTTTCAACTGTGGCTGAACCTGCCCAAACGCGACAAGATGAACAACCCCTGGTACCGCGACTTCAAGAACGATGAGTTACCCAAATTTGTGACCCCAGAAGGTGTGGCTGTGACGGTGATTGCAGGTGAAAGCCACGGTGTCACTGGTGCCGTGACACGTGATATCACTGCGCCCATTTATCTGGACTTGCACCTGCCGGTTGGATCGCGTTTTGAGCAACAACTGCCCGCTGGGCACAATGCGTTTGTGTATGTGTACCGGGGTGAAGTCAGCATTGCTGGCAAAGCCGTGCCGGTGCAGCGCATGGCCATTCTGGTTAATGACGCACAGGCGGATGGGGTGGTGATTGAGGCCAGTACGGATGCCCGGGTGCTGCTGATTGCAGGCCAGCCGTTGAAAGAACCGATTGTTCAGTACGGTCCGTTTGTGATGAACTCGCAGGATGAGATTTACCAGGC